>JAAEPL010000257.1 GCA_024232675.1 Planctomycetaceae bacterium | reverse complement strand
CACTATTGTGACCTGCTAGGGAATGCTTCCTGGATATCTTCTGCCAAAAACATCTCGAGATTGGCATTTGCGCCATTTGCTTGACATGGTATCTACATCCAGTCAAAGAAACGCGCACTGGCGGAGGTCATCCGTTGCCCACAACTATTTGCATTGCGAACCAGAAAGGGGGGGTGGGTAAGACGACCACCTCGATCAATCTGGCCGCTGCTTTAGGGCGTGCTGGCAAGCAAACGCTACTAATCGATATGGATCCTCAGTGTAACGCGACGTCGGGTTTGGGTAGTCGGGCCTTGCCCAACCACCCATTGGTCAGTGAACAAGCCTTAAGACATCAGGCAAAGAGGACGGATTTTTCGAACCTGAGTGTCTTGCCTGGGAGTCACCGTTTTCGAGATGTGGATTTGCTAGCGAATTTAGATGATTCCGAAAGTGAGCGTGTCGTTCAACAATTGCAGTCCTGTACAGGCTTGTTCGACTTTGTCTTAATTGACTGTCCCCCCTCGATGGGCCGTTTAACCCAGACTGCCCTGTCTGCCAGCGATGAAGTTTTAATGCCCATTCAATGCGAGTATTTTGCCATGGAGGGTTTGAAGCAGATGATTGGAGTCATTCGAGATGTGATGCATCATCGCCCGGGAAAGCTCGGTTTCGCCGGGATACTGCTGACAATGTTTGATGACTCGTTGGAATTAACTCACGAGGTGGAGGCGGAAGTTCGAGAGTTTTTTGGTGAGATTGTTTTTGAGACGGTAATTCCTCGGGACGTCATGGTAAGTGAAGCTCCCGGGCATTGTCGCCCAGTAATAAATTACGCCCCGCGGAGTCGTGGGTGTCGAGCTTATATGGAATTGTGCATGGAGGTACTCGGACGTGAATAAGAAAAAACGACTGGGACGCGGGTTGGAGGCGCTGTTAAGCGCGACATCTGAATTGGAGCATTCGGTAGATGTTTCGCAGGAGCCGGATCGAGAGTCCACCACCAGCGATACAGTCCAACTGAGCGTTTATGAGATTGATGACAATCCGTTCCAGCCACGACGTGAATTCAGCGAATCTGAAATCGCCTCGTTGACGGAAAGTCTAAAATCTCACGACATGCTGCAACCTATTTTGGTTCGCGTTGTGAATGATCGTTACCAGCTAATCTCGGGAGAGCGTCGGCTGCGGGCCGCCATTCAAGCGGGCTGGTCAACGATCCCGGCGCGGGTTCGTCAGGCGGATGATCGCTTGGTGGCCGAGTTGGCGATTGTGGAAAACCTGCAACGGAAGGATTTGAACGCGATTGAAAAAGCACTTTCCTTTCGCCGGTATATCGACGAGCACGGGTGTACTCAGGAGCACCTGGCAGGCCGTCTGAAAATCGATCGATCTACGTTGACCAATTTAATGAGGCTGTTGGAATTACCGACGCTCGTTCAGGATGCGTTGAGAGGTGGCAGTATCACGATGGGGCACGCGCGAGCGTTGCTGCCGTTGGGTGATGAGCGGGTGCAGTTGGAATTCTGTAATCGGATTCAGAAAGAGGGCATCAGCGTTCGGCAGACCGAGCGAGATGTGGCTGAACGAATCGCCAAGGAGGATGGGGCCGGGTCTGTTGCACCCAAGAAAAAAACGCAGAATCAGCAAATCGAAGCGTTGCAACATGAGCTGAAAATGGCCTTGGGGACGCGTGTCGATCTCCGGCAAAATACTCGGGGAAACGGGCGGATTACCATCCATTTTGCGGATAACCGCGAATTTGATCGTTTGCGAGCTATTTTGAGCGGCGGCTCCCCACAACAGCGAGCCGCGTAAATTTGCCGTACCCCAACTTAAATTATGGCGTTTGTCACAAAACGGATTGCGGTGAAATGGACTGGCCGTTACATTTACGCCTCTTCGGGGTGTAGCGCAGCCTGGCTAGCGCGACTGGTTTGGGACCAGTAGGTCGTAGGTTCGAATCCTATCACCCCGACCTCAAGAGACAATCGGTCGGCCCAAGGGCTGGCCGGTTGTTTTTTTATGACGCTTCGTTGTTTCGAGAGACGGGCGTGTGAGCTGACCAGTAACCGTCCCAAGCGGTGGGCAGCTTTCGATTTTGCACTGCAGATTTGTTTGGGTTCGTATGGGTTCCGGTCATGGACGTACAGACGATGAAAGATCGCCTGACATTTGGAGACTTGGAAGTTGGCCAGCAATGGACGAGTTCCTCGCGTACGATCACCGAGACTGATGTCATCAACTTCGCCAACTCAACCGGTGATCATAACCCTCTGCACATTGATCACGAGTTTGCCAGACAGACGCCCTATCGCCAACCGATTGCCCACGGCTTGCTGGGCTTGGCTTGGGTCGCTGGCTTGGGAAGTAACTCGCCCAAGGTCGACACGATGGCATTTACGGCCGTCCGTTCTTGGGAGTTCTCGCGGCCCCTTTTCTTTGGGGACACAGTGCATGTGCTCACCGAGGTCGTGGGGAAACAGGATAATGCCAAGCGAGCAGGACGCGTCATATGGGGTCTGCAATTATTGAACCAGCGTGGTGAAGTGACGCAGCATGGTGAGTTCGAGACGTTGGTGCGGGTGCAAGTCGCCCAGTGTGGGCACCCCTATGAAGCTTCGTAGGAATCCAGAATCCTACCCGCATCGAGTTCAGCGTTTGCAGCGGGTGTCTGTCGAAACCTCTCAACACAATCCGCCTTTTCTGCCCGCGGCTTATGGGCTCACGTATTGATGGCGAACGTCGCTCCTGATTTGGTCGCTGTTAAAAAAATCCGATTCTGCGGGATTTAACGTCGGAACGGGTTAAAGCAGATAGTCGGTTAGTGCCGATATATGAGACGTGCATCAGCAGGTCGGTGTGGCAATCTACCTGCGCAAACTGCATTTGACTGCAGTCGACGAATTTATACTCACCTGGAAGATTATGAATAAATCCAGCGAATCTCGAAACGGACAAAGAATCTATGTCGGGATCATAGCAACCGGAACTCTGCTGTTATTGGGCCTGTTTTTGTGGCCATTGACGGTGGGGCAGTTTCGTACGACAGCAGTTTTCAAGTTGAAATATCAACCGGATTCCGGAGTTGAGAAAACGACATTGAACTCGTGGATCGTGGAAGCGTTGCGCGTGCAAACCGACCGGAGTGCTATCGCGGATATACTTTCTCAAATGGACAGTGTCTTAACCAGTTCCGTTCTCAACAGCCTCGATCCCGAAACCATTCGTGAAGCGATTCAAATTCAGGGACGGCCGGGTGCCATTGCCAACTCGGTCGAGTATCGGCTTTCCATGATGGGAGAGGGCACGGATGATGAAGTTGAATTCATCAACCTGGTCATCGCTCGCATAAACAACCAATTAGATTTTCAATTGACCCGCAACAACAGCGCCAACGTGGTGCAGGCGCTGACGGATGATTTTGCCGAGTTCCACGAAAATCGCATGTTGCAGCTTTCGGGCCAGCTCTCAGAGGTGGTGGATCAGTTGTCAACGGCTCAAAACGATATTCGCATCGCTTCCAGTGATCTGCAGACTTTGCTGGGTGGCGTCAGGCAAAAAGTGAACTTCACTCGCCCAACCGCCCAGGAACTGCAATCCCTAGAGCAGGAAAAGGCGAGCCTTTTAGCCAAGCCTGAGTACAACGAATTCCACCCTGAAGTCGCAGCGATCCGCATGAAGATTGAGGCCCTGAGCCCTTCCAACACGGAGGTCACCAAGGACTTCTCGAAGGCGCCAACGGGCAACGCGGTTTTCTCAGAACCGGAAGGCGACACCAAGTTTGTGCCCAACAAGTTTTTTAGCACGCGTTCTAAAACAAAGCTGGAACCGTCTCAGGAGGGTGGGAACACCGCATTCGCAGCTTCCGTCAGCCAAATCATCGATGCCATCGAAATGATCGACTTAACGACCTCCCGACGCACGCTGGCGGGTGTCCAAGATTCAATTGAACAGGAAAACGCCATCGATGTGATGGTGAAACGTCTCAATGAAAGAGCGGTTAGCGAGTTGGAGTACCAGTCGCCCGTCTCATTGGCGGACCTGGAATTAGCCAAAAGAAGTTCACCGGTCGGTGGCGCGCCCACGACCACTCAATTTCTATGTTTGTTTCTGCTGGCAGGCGGTTTCGGTTCTATCGTGGCGTCCAACTATGATCCTTCTATCCGGAAACGTCCGTTCCGATCGGTAGACCAGTTACAACGCACACTCAACGTGCCCGTGGTCGGAGTGTTGAGAAACGCATCGACCGTTACGCACCGCCCTTTCAACAAGTTGTTCGCATCTCGAGCTATTCAGTTCTGCGAATGGACTTTGCTTGCACTTGCCATTCTGCTAATCATCGCTGCACTGGCAAACAGTGAGTTGGCAATCGCATTCATCGAGAATCCATTTCACGGAATCACCGAAACTATTTGGTTGATTACACCCACAAAATAAGCCACCCGCCTTAAACCAGACAGAAATCGTCACCCTCGATTTCAGGAGAAATTTGGATGTACGTTGAACACTTCAGTTTGAGCAAGCGACCGTTTTCGCGTGTACCATCAGCCGAATGCTGTGTGATGTACCCGGGAATTAAGTCTTGCTTTGAGCGCGCTGGGGAAGGTATCGATGAGGGCGTTGGACCGATCATGATTGTCGGTCCATCAGGCACCGGCAAAAGTATGTTGCTGTCGCTGCTGGAGAATCGATTTTCGGGGGACATGAAGGTGGTGACGCTGAATTGCGCGGCGATTGACAGTCAACAAGGCTTGATTCAGTGCCTGTTATTTGAATTGGGCCTGCCTTTTGAATCGCAAAACGTAGGTGAACTGCGATTGAAACTGATCGACCACCTCAAATCTCAGGATCAATGTGCGACAGGCCTGCTATTGATGGTGGATGAAGCTCATAACCTGCCAATCGAAGTGTTGGAAGAATTGCGGATGATTACCAATATTGTCTGTGGCTCACAGCACCAGATTCGATTGGTGATTGCCGGCGGACGACCGCTCGAGGAAAAATTAGCGCATCCCAAACTGGACTCCTTTAATCAAAGATTGGGAGTCCGTTGCTACTTACAAAACATGACTCGCACCGAATCCATGTTTTTTATTCTTGCCCAATTACAAAGGTGCGGTCGGGACGGCAGAGAAATCTTCGAACCTTCAGCTCTGGAAAAGATTTTTGACATCACAGACGGCGTGCCGCGGTTGGTTTCCCAGTTGTCGGATCACACTTTAAAGGTGGCGGGTCAAAAAGAGCTGCAGCAAATCGATGCAGTTTTGGTTCGTGAGGCATGGGCTGACCTACAACAATTGCCGCCCTCGCCGGAAGCCAGTAGTTTTGAGAATACTTCCGAGGGGATAATTGAATTTGGTAATTTGGATGACAATCCTGCAACGGAAGCGATTGGCGATTGGGAAGAACAATCCTCTGACTCGCTGGTATCGCCCACACAGGGAAATCAGGCAGGTGCCAATGCCGACCAAACGCTGGGTGTCCTAATGGATCATCTAGAGAGCATTGATTCAGCGAACCCACATTCGCACGACGCGAAAACACATTCGCACGACGCCAATATCGTTGAAACAGGGGCCACTCTACCGCCTTCCCAGGAGGGTGCCTGCAATGAGTCGCCTGAAACGCTCAAGTCCATGGAGTTGAGTGGGCAATGTGAGTTGGGAACCACCGGTATGACCTTTGATGCCGCGGTCACGGAACAACTGCCAATGCGGGAAATTTTGTCAGCGAAAGCGCGGTTTGATACGGCGTTGCCGGACGTCCCCGCAACTGACACCGAGTTAAATCAAGGAGCATTTGATTCAACACCGTCATTAGATCAGGCCGCCACGGAGGCTGTACCACTGCGGGAAATGAGTTGGTTAACCAGCACGGAGCCGCAGGAAACTGCGACCGGTCAGCAAACCAGTGAAAATCCTTTCCCCTTAAATGCTTCTACACTTCCGGGAAATCGTGACGAATTTGCAGCACTGTCAGACGCAATTCAAGCACCCAAGGTATCAGATTCAGAAAACACATTGGCTACCCAAGAAGCTGCTGACGAGTTGTTTGGCGATACCTTCGAGGAGGAGAATGTCGTTGACTTACAGACAACTTTGTTGGCTGAGCAAAATCGAATTTCTTCATCGATGTCAACGAAAGAGCTGGCCGAATTGAAAAAAGTGGTGGAGGACATGAGAGCTGTAGATTCTACAGAACCTGTCATCGATGAGATCGACTTGGCCACTGCTTCCGAACAGATTATTCAGAAAATCGAAGCGGTTGCACCTCATGTTGAAGCGGAGAAATTGACTCCAGAGGAAGCCGCGGCAGATCTCGATATAACGCAAACCCAACCTTTGCCTCGATTCAGTTTTGGTGAAGAAGTGGATAGCAACGAAGATTCGACGCAAGGCGATGATTCTGACATGTTGGTTTGTGAGCCCAACAAGATCGTGCCATCGGAAAACCAAAATACTGAGAACGGTCCAGCGACTTCGCAGGGCCAAGTCGTTCGCATGAATTACGAAGATTTATTTCAGCAATTGCGAAATAACAATAATCCCAACCAAAACACCTGATCACGGGTTCGTTTGTTACACCACGCGTGTGAAGTCAGGAATATAAGATGAATTCCACGATTGAATACATTCGTAAATTAAACCAAGCATCGGTGACGGTCCAAACCGAGTGGTTGGAGCGTTTGCAAAATGTCGATGCCGGCTCTGAAACTCAATTAGCGACGCCGGAGATTGTCTTGTCTCAAAATTCCAACATTCCGAAATTCTCGGAAGGTGACTTTTCCCCACCAGTTACGGCGGTGAGAAGCGACGAGGTCAGTGCTCAAGGAAAGAAAAACCTGGACGAATGCAGCGGTACGATTGTCACCGATACTAACTCGGATGCCCTTGGCGTGACTCAGATTGATTCCGATTTCACCCAGTACTTTACCACGGTGACGGAATCTTCTTTAAATCAGCACATCGAGTTAATCGAAGAGCAGATTCGTGGTTCCCTGCAACAGGAATGCACCAGAGAAACGAGTTTGACTGAGCCGGAAACAGGGTTGCCGTCATCCGCCCCTACTGCGGAGGTGGTGTTCAGCCCAAACCAAAACGAAATAAAAAAGCCGGGCTTAGAGCATCGACAAAGCGAATTGGATGCTCCCGCGGTACTCGCTGACATTGTCCGCCCGACAATTGTGCCTCTGGATAAAACCTCGACGAGTGACATTGTTAAAAACGATGTTGAGCTCCCTGTGCATTTGGATTCTCCCCATGAACGGGGTGTGCAAGTTGAACAGGAACTCGCTTTGCCATTGGCTGAGGCGGTGGAACCGGAACAGGATTTTGAATGCACAGAACAATCCAACGAGGTGGTTCAGTTGCTGGCTGATTTTGGGAATTCCGGGGGAGCTTCAAGTGATACATTAACACGAGAGGAAATGACGGAGTTATTTCCCAATTTGCAGACGTACGAACCGGTTGAAGAAAAACCTCGCGAAACGAAAACACTGGAACCTAGCCAGTTCTGTGCATTTCCGGATGATAAAAGAAGCGAAAGGTTCACCTACGCAAATACACAGCGACAACAATTGGTCGACTCGATTGTCGATCAGATTTTTGAGCGATTTCGGCCAGGAAATCACGCAACGATCATGTTGGTGGCTGCCAATCGAGAAATTGATATTGATAGTGTGGCGTCTCGGATTGCCACCTGTCTAGCAGTTCGGGACACCGGCGAAACCGTGTTGGTGGATGGTAACCTTGCCTCCCGTCAACTGACGGCTCTGCTAGGTATGGCGGGTAAGCCTGGGATCTCTAATGCCTTTGGTGATAATGTTGATATTGAATCGTTGATTTGTGGAACGGACAACGAGGCACTTAAAATTATCTCTGCTGGCAACTTTGATGTCACCGATGATCACGAAGATCTGCTTCACGCGAATGCCGTGAATCAGAAATTGAAAAGTCATTTCGATTATACGATCGTCAGTGGAGGGGTCGCGGGTGATCCTCTTTCAGATGCGTGGAGTCGTGAAGCGGACGGAATCTACTTAATTGTGGATATGGATGAATCTGATCGAGCCGCGGCCGTTGCCGCCGTAGACTACTACCGCCATTTGGGGGCGCGTATTGTGGGTTGCATTGCGACACGTGCTTAAGCCACTCGCCATTACCCCATTTATTCGTCGCTTGGTATGGCGAGGAATCTTCGTGTAACAGGTGGGGATTGGATATTCCCTGATTCATCAACTGCCCGGGCGCTCACGTAAAAATGACCTTGGGCTGTGGGGATTTTGTATTTCCAGCGTCCACTTCGTTTGACCGAGACGGGGAAGGTTGACCATCCTTTGGCCCATTTCTTTCCGGTCCAGTATTCCTTGCTCGATTCGTTTCGAATCACCAACAGCACATGTTTGACGGTGTCTTCATCGGTCGCAGTGCCACTCACGCGCAAACTATCGATTTTCAGGCCGTCGGCTTCGGGGGCATCAATTTTTGCATTCGGTTGTGAGTGATCTAATCGGAAAACGACCCAAGCGGGCTCTTGGTCCCAATTGCCTGAACTGTCGCAGGCGGCGGCAGTGACTTCGAAAAGTTCACCAGTCGAATGGCTTTCGGGGGGGCTAGGGTAACTCCATGTGGTCATCGTTTGGCCAGGGTTAGTCACATCGGCAGCCAGGAAGTAAGGATGCCATTGCCATGTCTTTCCGTTCCAAAATTGGGAATCCTCAAGTCTGCGTACGGTTAAGCGGACTTCTTTAATTCCGAAACTGGATTCTGCCATGCCTTGAATCGGCTCGCTTTGGCCATGGATATCGTTCATGGCGAAGGGGTGGCTCAGAGTGGTTTCGGCTGTGGCGATATCTTTGCGATAAACCCGCATTAACTCGGTGAGTTGTTTCTTTTTGACGAGGTCGAGCGCTTGGTACTGATTCTCGACTTGATAGGGATCCTTCTTCAAATCATAAAATTCCGGGCTGCCGTTCGCCCATTCAACGTATACCGTGTCATGAAATCTGAGGGCCGTGTTCGCTGTGTTATATTCCCCGGCATGTAAAATTCGGGTTTCCCAGTTTTCGATAAGGACGGCTTCCCGCCAATCCTCTTCTTCGACGCTCGATGGATTTTTTAGCAAGGCTGCAAAGGATTTACCATCTAAGTTCGCTGGTAATTCGCCTCCTCCCAATTCAACCACAGTGGGCATTATATCAATATGGGCCAGTAAGTGATTTGCGGTTTTACCCGCGGGAACATTTGGACCTATGACGTAAGTGGGTACGTGGGTGGAGCGGTTGAAAGCATCGCCTTTGCCGATCATGCGATGGTGGCCATTTGAAAATCCGTTATCCGAAGTCAGAATGATGTACGTGTTCTCCGCCAGTTGGTGAGTTTCTAGTTTCTCGTATAGATTCGCGAACAAATCATCGACGGATCTCATTGACAGTAAGCGATCACGATGGCGTGGACCTAGATGCCGTGCCTGGCGTTCAGGAACCCGAGGTAGATCTCGGATGGCAGTGGATTTGTCAGAAAAATCAAACTCTTGATAATCCGGAGACAAAGGCATGAGTGCGTCCGGCCAAGCTTCTTTGTATTTTTCTTCAACCATCCCCAGTGAACTATGCGGTGTGTGATTGTGAGGAGCGAGCGGTGCTAAATAAAGAAAGAATGGCTGTTGGCTGTCACGTTCGATATGCTTGTCAATCAACATAAGCACTTCTTCACCCTCGCGGGTCGTGCGATAGGTGGTAATCGGCTCGAGTCGACTTGTACCTTGGGGGTCGGTTTGGTTTGTGAATCTTGCGGTGCCAAAGTAGTTGGCTCCACGGCTTGAGTAAAAGTCGTCCCAGCCCTCAGGAACGATGTCTACCGTGTCGCCATGCAGGTACTTTCCCACCATCATCGTGCGGTAACCGGCGGATTTCATCCAGTTGCTCACATCATTTTGATGAAATCCCTTTTCGCCGTAATCGACCATGCCGCCGCCGTGTCCATTGGAACGGTCGACGAATGGATCGTTGGTTTTAATGCCAGTTCGATGGGCGTACTTTGCGGCAAACAACGCAGCCCGAGAAGGACCGCAAAGTGGAGTGGTCACATGTAAATTGCTTAGTTGCAACCCCTCCGTAGCGAAACGATTCAGATGGGGAAAATGCAAAGCCATGCTCTCGGGTGAGAGCATAGCGGTATCGGCATCATCAAGATTGATCAAGATGATATTCGGTGGGTTCTTTTCAGGGGCCGCGTCTTGCAAAGCATAAAGATCGCCGCCGATTGACTGAGCGGTGAACCATACGAAGCAGGCTACCCACGCTCGGTTTGTGAGCATTGGTGTGGACATTCCGGAATGCTAAGAAGTTTTCCTTAGTATACCCAAACTTGCCGCAAATCGCTTAGGCTGATTTTTCACGGTTATTAGGCGGACCTCATCAGAAAAACCGTAAAACGTTATGCCACTGGGATTTTAGCTTTGAACTTAATCGCCATTTATTGGGAACAACTTTTTCTGACAAACGTGGGCCCGTGGACGCTTTTTAATGAGGGGAAGGTGCATTGGACCGAAAATCGTTTCTGCTGCCCGGGAGATTAGCAAGCGTCATTTGAAATTGCTCCAGATTTTTCCAGCCAGCTCGATCCAGTGAGGTCCGTGGGGAGATTTCAGATATTCCACGCATCGTCTCGGTTCCGGAGTACCTGCAGCGAATGAATTTGCGGCCAAGCCCCAACCGTTGGATTGAATAACACCGATCGTGCAGCAAGGTCCGAAGAGCTTTGAGCGACAAGCGATTCTCTCTAGCTCGTCGTCGAGGGAATTACTTTACGGCTCATTTCGTTTCCATCCCCACGGTTATACATTCGCAATAGGACCAATCCGACTCCGAGCATGATCACTCCAACAATGCAAAACGTCAGTGGGTAAGCAGGTAGGTCAACCATTCTTGAACCCGTCACGGAAATCCCCACGAGTGGTGATCCGATCAGAACACCCACGTCGTACATTGCCAGCACCAAGCTAGTCGCTAAGCCGCGATTTTCACGGGGGAAGAAAGCTGTTCCACCCGCGACCACGGAGGGGAAAAGGAAAGAGTGCGCAAGACCACCGGCAATGGCGGGAATAATTAATGTCGTTGTGGATTCGACGAGCATGTAGGAAAACATGCTCAGCGACATGAAAAACAAACCCAAAAGAATGGCATTGCGAAGTCCCAGAACCTCCGGGGCCCTTCGGAAAGATATTCGGGACACAAAAGCCACGATGTTATACACGAGGAAAAACATCTTAATCTGATCAATGTTTTGCTCAGCTGCGAAGGGCCGCAGAAAGGTGCCAGGGATGCTGATGCTGAGGCCCATAATTGCGGCGACAATGAGCAGGAACCCTGGGTGATGTTTTTTCAGTAACTGCCACAAGCTCGGGCCATCTTTCGCTTTCGTACTGCGATGCAGGGGCAGTCCATGCCGTTTGCGAAATCGCCAATCGAGGTACCCACCGCTGGCCGCAGCTACAAAGGAGCCACATAAAAGTGCAGCAGAAACGTTAAACATTAAATCGACGTTTTGCCAATCGGCGACATCGCGTGAAAATATCCAGTCGCCAATTACCGGGCCTAAAGCCATACCTGCGAAACCGGAAGAGCCAACGACCCCTATTACTTCTGCGACTTTTTCCGTCGGCACACGAAGGGTCACGAACGACAGCCAAGAACCAAATACCCCGGCAATACAAAGGTTCATTAGGAATCGCGTTGCGTAAAGACCCCAGCCATTGACGTTTTCAATTTGAACGTGCAATAAATTACTTATGATTAATCCAGCCAATGACAGTAACCAAATTAACATCGGGCCAAAACGATCGATCGCTGAGCCTTGGTAAATTCGAAAAAGGATTGCCCCGACGGAGCCTAGGCCCACGACCCAGCCCAAATGCCACTCATCGCCGCCCATTGACTCGATGAAATCGGCATAACGGAACAGCAGGCTGATCGACATCAGCATGAAAACGTTCGCGACGTACGAAAAAAAGAACACCTTGTCGTAGAGGCGAGGTGTTTCGGGAATTGCTGTAGGTTCAGACAAGAGGGGCTCGGCGTTTGACAGGCAAGATTGATCGACTTTAGGATGTCGCCTTCATTCGTGCAACGTCCGCTGCCCGGTTAATGAGAATGTTAACGTGAAATGGGTGTTTCCTTGGATCTAATTATCGTCATTGCCACCTATAACGAACGGCAGTCGCTGCCAAAATTGGTGGAGGCCATTTGGGAGTATTTACCCAAGGCAAAAATCTTGGTGGTGGACGATAATTCCCCCGATGGCACCGGTCGCTGGGTAAAGCAGGCCGCCTTAAGCGAACCGCGGATGGAACTGTTGCATCGGGAAGCGAAAAATGGGTTGGGAGTCGCGACGCTCGCCGGTATTCAACAAGCTTTGAAACAGAATCCAACTTGGGTGGCAACCATGGATGCGGATTTGAGTCATCGGCCGGAGGATCTGGCCAAACTGTGGACGGCGGCAGTTGCGGATCACGTGGATGTCTTGATTGGTTCACGCTACGTCGATGGAGGGCGAATAGAGAACTGGAGTCTGGCACGTCGGAGCGCCTCGCGACTTGTCAACGGATTTGCACGGTGGGTGCTTTGGTTGCCGACGAGAGATAATAGCAGTGCCTTAAGAATGTACCGTGCCAAAACGCTCGAGACGCTCGCATTGCCAGCCTTGGATTGTCGAGGTTACGCCTATCTGGAACAAATTCTGCTTCACTTGAAACGCGTAAAGGCAAGGATAGATGAGGTGCCGATCGTATTTACCGACCGCATCGAAGGGGAGTCAAAAGTATCGTTTGGTGAAGTTTTTCGCAATTTGCGAGATATCTTTTGGTTGGCGCTGCGCAGGCGATAGAACTGCGGAGTCTGCTGTACCCAGTGATTGGATTCGCTAAAATAAGTGAAAATCCTAATCACGGTAGAGAGTTATTCATGATGAAAAACATCCCCCTCTTCTGGCTTTGCTTGATGTTTTCGATTGACGGACTGTTTGCACAAGCTCAGGAACCTGCGCAACAACCTATGATCACTCAAGAGCAACGTGCTGCTTTGGAATTAGAAGAACAAGCTGCGGCAAAATTCTGTGAAACCTACAAGGTTAGCAAGGAAGCTTTGGAGGTACATCATTCTGGAATGCTGTTTGACGGACACAACGATCTGCCCTGGGCAATGCGTTCCAAAGCAGACTCATCCTTCGATAAGGTAGATATTTCCCAACCTACCCAATTCCATACTGACATCGCGCGATTGAAAAAGGGCGGAGTCAAAGCTCAGTTTTGGTCCGTTTATGTTCCGGCATCTACGATGGCGGCAGGAAACGCATACGTGACAACTCTGGAACAAATTGAACTGGTTCATGAAATGTGCCAGCGCTATCCTGATGAATTCGAGCTGGCTCTGACAGCTGATGATTTGGAGCGAATTGTAAAGCAAGGAAAAATCGCTTCGCTGATTGGCGTCGAGGGTGGGCATTCCATCGAAAATTCGCTATCGCGACTTCGTGAGTTATATAATCGGGGCGCCCGCTACATGACGCTGACCCATTCCAAAAATCTGGACTGGGCCGATGCCTGTACCGACAAACCCCGAGTAGGTGGTCTCAACGCGTTTGGCGAGGAGGTGGTGCGTGAGATGAACCAAATCGGCATGCTGGTCGATATTTCTCACGTGAGTCCTGAGTGCATGCGAAAGACCCTCGCCGTGACCGAGGCCCCCGTGATTTACAGTCATTCTTCCGCGCGTTCTCTTTGTGACCACGTTCGCAATGTACCCGACGATATTTTGAAGCTAACGGCCGAGAATGGCGGTGTTGTCATGGTGAATTTCTACACCGGTTTCTGTTTACCCAAAGATAAATTGGCCGTCGATCGGCGGTGTCGGGGCGATTTTAGAATCGTCGTAGATCACATTGACCACATCGTCAAAACGGCGGGGATTGATCATGTGGGTATTGGATCGGATTACGACGGCATATCCGGTTTACCGCGGGGCTTGGAAGATGTTTCTTGCTACCCCATGATTACTCAGGAACTTTTGAATCGTGGATATCAGAAAGACAGTATTCATAAGATCCTCGGTGGAAACGCATTAAGGGTATTGCGAGAAGCCGAAGCGGTATCCAAAAGACTGAAGGCAAAAAAGTAAAAGCTCGCGAGGATTTCTTCGGAGCAGCGGACAGTCTTTGACAGACGAAATATCAAACACTCTTTAAGCAATATATTATGACTGAAATTCAACACGTACTAAATGAAGAACGTCTTTTCCCACCCAGTCCGGAATTCTCGGCGAAAGCTCGGATCGGATCGATGCGGGAGTATCAACAATTGTACGACCGGGCGGCTGAGAACCCCGTTGAGTTTTGGTCTGAATTGGCTCGTAAAGAGTTGCACTGGTTCCAAGACTTCGATCAGGGAATGGTTTGGAATGAACCCTTTGTCGAGTGGTTTGTCGGCGGCAAAACCAATGCCTGTTACAACTGCCTCGACGCCCACCTCAATTCAGAAACCCGAGACCGAAATGCAATCATCTGGGAGGGAGAACCCGGCGATGTAAGAACGTTGACGTATGCGGAATTGCATGAGCAAGTTTGTAAGTTCGCCAATGTTCTGAAATCTCGGGGAGTCGGCGTCGGTGATGTGGTGTCTATCTATATGCCGATGGTGCCGGAATTGGCCATTACCATGCTGGCCTGCGCGAGGATTGGCGCTGTGCATTCGGTTATTTTTGGCGGTTTTTCTGCCGAAGCGATCGCGGACCGTAATCACGATGCACAGGCCAAGGTTCAGGTAACGGCAGATGGTGGCTGGCGAAGAGGCAAGGTGTTGCCGCTCAAGGAAACGGTGGATGCAGCGCTGGAAAAATCCTCCAGTGTGGAAACCTGCATTGTGTTACGCCGCACTGAAAACGATGTCGTGATGAAGGAAGATCGAGATTTTTGGTGGCATGAACTCATGGCAGAGGCCTCATCCGACTGCCCTGCAGAAGCTCTGGATAGTGAAACGCCACTGTTTATTCTTTACACGAGCGGTTCCACTGGTAAGCCAAAAGGGATTAAACACACCACCGCGGGTTACAATCTTTACGCCAAAATGTCCTTCCGTTGGGTTTTTGATTGGCGACCCGATGACGTTTACTGGTGCACCGCAGATTGCGGTTGGATCACCGGACATAGCTACATTGTCTATGGGCCGCTTTCCAATGGTGCGACGGCGGTGATGTACGAAGGCGCTCCCAACCATCCTGAGCCGGATCGTTTTTGGGAACTGGTGGAAAAGCACAAGGTTACAACGCTGTACACGGCACCCACAGCGATTCGCGCTTTCATCAAATGGGGGGACGAACATGTGGAAAAACATGACCTCTCAAGCCTGCGCTTGCTGGGTACGGTAGGGGAGGGAATTAATCCGGAAGCTTGGGTTTGGTATCACGAAAAAATTGGATCCGAGAAATGTCCCATCGTTGATACATGGTGGCAAACTGAAACGGGGGGAATCATGATGTCACCCTTGCCGGGCGCAATCCCCACAAAACCGGGAAGCTGCACGGTACCCTTGCCGGGGATTTTGCCCGCCATTGTCGATGAGTCGGGTGAGTCGGTCAGTGAAGGTGCGGGGGGGTGGCTGGTCTTTACCCACCCATGGCCCGGTATGCTACGCGGCATTTGGGGAGACGATGAACGGTATCAAGACGTCTATTGGTCCAAAGTAAAAGGTAGTTACCTAGCCGGTGATAACGCGCGAAAGGACCAAGACGGGTACTACTGGATTATGGGTCGCATCGATGACGTGATAAACGTTTCGGGGCACCGTTTGAGCACCATCGAAGTCGAGAGTGCCTTGGTATCTCATCCGAGTGTGGCAGAAGCGGCCGCAGTGGGTAAATCACATGAACTGAAAGGGCAGGCCATTTCCGCTTTTGTCACGATCAAGGAAGGGGAGCCCAACGAAGAGTTGCGGAATGAACTCAAACAGCATGTTCGCAAGGAAATTGGTGCTTTAGCAGTGCCTGATGAAATTCGGTTTGCAGCTGCTGTGCCTAAAACCCGAAGTGGAAAAATCATGCGACGTTTACTAAAAGATATCGCCGAAGGCCGCGAACAGGTGGGAGATACCTCGACGTTGGAAGACTATACGGTGCTTGCCAATTTGCGGGACGACGAGTCATGATGAAATAAGCTAACTAATTTTGGGTTGATCCTGAGAGGTGTTTTCGGTTTCAGATTGGACCGGCGGTGTCGTTCGGTGAAGTTCCCTGAAGGTAGAATACGTCGTATTCGCGAAGTTTGCCTCTTTTGTTCCCATGGGTGGAAAATAATTCAATGTTAGGTTGGTTTCAAAAGCGGCGGCGGAAAAAGTATTTGACGCAACCTTGGCCGGACTCCTGGTCCGATATTTTGCGGCGAAACGTGCGATTAGTACAAGGTTTGAGCGAAACGGAATTCGAGGCTTTGCGGGGTCGCATGCAAGTTTTTGTTGCGGAGAAGTTTTGGGAAGGGTGCCGGGGCTTGGAACTGACGGAAGAGATGAAAGTAACCATCGCTGCCCAAGCCGGCCTGATGCTATTAGGGGTCGATGATTTCTACTTTGATAACGTGAAAACGATCCTCGTCTATCCCCAATCCTTTCGACGACAATCCGATTCGGGTTGGCT
>JAAEPL010000256.1 GCA_024232675.1 Planctomycetaceae bacterium | reverse complement strand
GGGTTTCATTTTCTATTTTAGTTTAAAGTCAGGCAAGCTTCCTCCGTCGAGATATGCCGACGAACCCAATCAGGGCTGTACCGAATAGCCAGATGGCTGCGGGGACTGGGACGACGGTGACCTTGACGAGCGCGGAACCAGTGTCAAAACGCCTGCTAGAGTGCTCGATTTGGGCCGAGTTCACATAAGCAAGGGATTCTGAGTTCGGTTTTGGGACTTGATTAGAGTAGTCGGCCAACAAGCCATAAACATGAGATCCTTGGGTCCCCCCTTCCTCCGCCGTAAGGAAGTAAGCGTTCTCGACCCCCGCAACTGACGTGGCCCAATAGCCAAAAATCCCTTCAACCCAAGCGTCTGCGTCGCCAGCATACGAGCCTCCGCCGCCGCCGCTATTTGACCAGAAAGTGGCAACCTCACCTAGGGTGGCGTACCGCCAGCCTTCAAATAGGCCGCCTGACCCAAACTCATCTTTCACATCGTTAAAGCTCATGTCGGCGGACCATTGGAGATCCAGCCACTCCAAGCCCGATACTGTGTCTATGGTAGTTGTATCGACACCAAAGGTTGTATTGCCACTCACTAATGAGGCATTGGCGGAGGAAACGGACAAGCCCAACAAAGCC
>JAAEPL010000255.1 GCA_024232675.1 Planctomycetaceae bacterium | reverse complement strand
CGACGCCACGACCGCTCGACGAGTCGACGTCGCGCATCAACCCCCGTCGTTGACCGCTTCTGCATTCGCAGGCTCGTATCACGTCCACGTGTCGACCACGTTCATCGTTCGCGCGCGTAGAATGGCGCGTCATAGGCACATGTGCGCTTGAGTGGTCCTGTAGAGTAACGCGTGTGGCGGGAAGCGAGGGACGAGGATTCCGAATTTGGCGAACGAGGTGCTGTTGTTGCCGCTGTTGAGGAGCAGCGTGGGTCGTGTCGCGTCGAGACATGCTTTTCGGTCGAGATAAAAGCGTTGGAGGCGGTGGAGGGCCCGGCGGCGGGCGGGATTCGCCCGGGCGTGGCGATGATGCGCTGGGGGAGCCGGATGCGCGGCGCGGCGCCGAGTCGGAGCTCAAGGCGTCTCTTCGGTCTTCTCTGGAGGAGCCGGTGCATGCTGCTGGCAGGGCGTGGGATGGTGTGGGCGGGGGGCAGGTGGATGCGGCGCAGGTGGATGCGGCGCAGGTGG
>JAAEPL010000254.1 GCA_024232675.1 Planctomycetaceae bacterium | reverse complement strand
GCCGCCGTTGGCTTGAGACACACGGGCGATGGGGTCGCCTGTGCGGAAGTGAACAACATCTTCCGTCTCCAGTGACTCGTAAGGTTTTCCCCAGCGGATAACAGGTATATTTAACATGGTGATTCGTTTCGCTCTTCGCGGATGTCAAATTGTGGTTGAAATCGGAGGTTGGTCAGACGGTACAGCGATACTAGTAAACGCCAACCGTGGTCGATGACTGCAGTTCGTGGAAAGGTCTCACGCCGCTGACGCCGTCCCATGGGTATGTTTCAAAGGGAGGTTCCCGTTCACCTTCATCTCTTTCCAAAAATCCGGGGATGAAGAACTCCTTGGTGAGCGTGGTTAGTTTGACTCGGCCCGTTTCTCCGAAACCGACCAATTCATTGGGGTTGTCAAACTGCACAACTTCGGTGACGGCACGAGGTTGGGGAGCGTAATACGCAATCTTGTATTTGTCGGCCGCGGTAACTGGCTTGCTGCAGGCTAACCCCATCAGCGTGTTGCCATACGTCGGAGTCATGTAGATCCCGCTCTCTTCCGGTGGCCCACCGAGGAGTTCCTCGACGGCGTAACGCGTCCACTGCGGCGTAAACTCTGTACCGCCAGAGAAAATTCCGGTAACGCCGATCTCCTTCAGGCTCGTGCCACGGTCTTCGAGTGCCAGGCACAGGGAGTCTAAAAGCTTTGGAGTTGCAAACAGACATTTGATATCGTGGCCTGAAGTCAGAACGGTAACCGCTTGGTCGATACAGTGTTTCTTGTATTCTTCCAGGTGGTCCATCCAACCTTTTTTAATCAACTTCACAACCCAGCGTGGGTCGAGGTCGATGCAAAAACAGATACCCCCGCGAAATTGGCAGAGATGCTCAACCGCCAATCTCAAGCGACGAGGTCCGGAAGGACCTAACATCAACCAGTTACTGTTCCGGGGAAAATATTCATCGGGAAGAGTGTCACTAAACACTTCGTAATCGATGCGGAAATCGTCAACGACAACGCGGCTTTTGGGAATTCCAGTCGTCCCACCGGTCTCGAAAACATAGGTAGGTCGGTCGGCGTAAGCTTTGGGCCGCCAACGCTCAACCGGACCGCCACGCAGCCAGTCATCTTCGAACAGCGGAAACTTCCGCAAGTCCTCGTAACAATGAATGTCCTTTAGCGGATCAAAATCCAAATCCGCCTTTTTGTTGAGCCAAAATGGGCAGCCTGTGTCTTCGTTGAAGTGCCATTGAACGATTTCGACGGTGTGCTGGTCGAGCTTTTCTTTGGCTTGTTGGATTATCGTATCGAGTTCTACGTTCGTTACCGACATTTTGCTTTTATTCCATTCGTCTGATTGGCCAAGGGATGAAAACCGTTCAGGAAACCTTCTTGAGGCATTTTAACCGATGAAGCCGGTTCTAAGTAACTACCGCTGTTCTGAGCCGAGAGGTCTCTAAGCGGGTGCCGAACCTGGCTCAAACCGACGAGAGCGACCGCTAAAATGTGCTAATTCGGTTGTTTTCGGGTTTTAAGCCGATTGCGACGCGGGCGGGCGATTTTTTCGTCCCGGAGAAAAACTCCGATGTACTAATTCGATTCGGCCGGATCTTCCCCGAACTTGGGCCTTTTTAGGTGCCGGTGCAGATAACTGGCTCTCGCTCGGTTTCGATTCGCAGAATCGGGAAGGCCACCTCGCAATTTTTGCAGGTGTGCGGGTTGGGTTTGAATGAACAGCTTGTTCACTTCTGGAATTTCCAGGTCCCCAATCAAGCCGAGGTTGATTCCCATGCGGACCTTGCTGAGTAGATGCATGGTCTCTTCGCTGGAAATTTGTTGTGCATTTTGCAACAGTCCATAAGCTCGGCTGACCTGATCGAACAGGTCGTGATTGCCGTCTTTAATCAGCACGTCACGAGCTTTGCGTTCGTAACTAATCACCGAGGGCACGATGGAACCGACATGCTCCACCAACGACTCTTCGGATTTGCCGAGTGTGACCTGATTGCTAATTTGATAAAAGTCTCCCATAGCTTGAGAGCCTTCCCCGTACAGGCCTCGGACGGTGAGGTTGATTTTTTGCAGGCTATTAAAAACCTTGTCAATTTGTCCCGCGATTACGAGTGCCGGAAGATGCAGCATAACGCTAACACGCATGCCGGTTCCAACATTGGTGGGGCAAGCGGTCAGGTAACCAAGGTCTGGGTGGAACGCGTAGTTCAGTTGCTGCTCGACGTTGTTATCGACGGCGTTAATCTGTTGCCAGGCTTCGTCGAGGTCTAAGCCACTTTTCATGACTTGCAGTCGCAGGTGATCCTCCTCATTGATCATCAAGCTGATTCTTTCAGCTTCATCAATTGCGACGGCTCGCGCGCCTTCCGCATCGGATAATTCTCGGCTGATCAACTGACGTTCTACGAGAAGTTGACGATCCAGATTATCGAGCTCGGCGACGTCGATAAAAGTGAAGTCCTCGAAATCGCCACTTTGTTCAAGCCGTTCGCGAACGGAGGCTTCAATGTTGACCCGGTCAAAATCATTGCAACGTCTAATAAACGGATACTCCGCCAGGTTGCGTGCCAAACGAATTCGGCTGCTCATCACGATATCTGATTCGGGACCAGAACCCCTAAGCCATTCCCCGCATCGACAGGCCATCTCGTCAAATATCACGGTTGGGATTCTCCTTCGACGGACTTGATGCGGTCTCTCAGTTCAGACGCCAGTTCATAATCTTCACGATCCACTGCGTCCTTCATCTCTCGCCGCAGCTTGATCAGCTCTGTTTGCGGTTGAGTGTCGTGCGGTCCACGCATCGGTTTTTTGCCGACATGTTCCACGCTTCCATGCACGTTGTTCAACAACGGTTCTAGCTCGTTGGCAAAAAATACGTAATCGTTGGGGCAGCCCAAGCGTCCTCCCTGTCGGAATTCGTAAAACGAAATCCCACAAACGGGGCATTCTTTGTGGTCAAGCTCCGCCAGTTCCTCGGTCGTCTGTTCCAGTTTTAACTGCTTGGAAATAACGTTGGAAACGACTTTGGCCGCCGGAGGCGGCGTTTCATCAGGCTGCAAATACTCTTTGACACACTCAGCACATAAGTGGAGTGCCAGCAATTGATCACCGCTTAGATCGGTAATATGAAAGGTGGCCAGTTTATCGCACTTTTGACATTTCATATCGACGAAACATTTTCCGCATTAAAGAAGGGAGCCGCGGTCAAAAAGAAGTCACATTCGGTCACCCAAAATCGGGGGTCGCAAATAAAAACATCCTGAGTGGCGTGGGTGAAATTCCAGCACAGGGATTCTATCCCGGTCGCATCGAGTGTCAAGATTGACTGGCTATGCCTGAGACCGCCATTTGCTGAAACGGGCGAATTGCTATCGCTCTGTTTTGATCAAAAGGCGTTCAGTCGTAGCGCTAAAAGATCGATTTAACGGGGAATCTGTAGATCCGATAACCGAACTTCGTGGCGATTGCGTGATTTGCCGGCAGTGTCAATGATCTGCAGAATGATTAAAGGATCCTCCTGCGACCAATCAATTTCAATCATTCCAAAGTGATTGTCCCTGTAAGCTTCCCCAACTCGCAGGCGGTTTGGTTCGACGTTGTACCATTCTTCGGTCAAACCGCTGGCGGTCACGTCATACAGGGGATACAGCCCCTCAAATGGCCGGCGAGAGATTTCCCCCCAGTGAACATCGCCAGAAATGAAGACGACTCCGTTGGCTCGCGTATCGCGGATCAACTTTGCCATCCGCGCCTGCTCGGTTGGCAAATTCGTCCAAGATTCCCAACCGTTGTACTCATGTCCAAATTGGATTGAGCTGCAAATGATCCTGACGTCCGCCGGTTTCCGCAACTCGGTTTCTAGCCACTGCCATTGCGGTTCTCCCAAAAGTGTTTTCTTGGGATCAGGGTCGGGTTGATACTCGTTCTTTAATGGTGATCCCTCGGGTAGGGGCTTGGGGTTGAGGCTCAAAGGATCCCGAAAAGTGCGGGTATCCAGCAAAATGATTTGAAGCACAGGGGATGACTCGGCGGCGCTAGACGAGTTACCGGGCGCTCCCGCAACGGCTTGCGAGAATTTATGAGCACCATAAATCCCAGGGTGTTGACGGCGTTCGCTGTTAGCGGGCACTCGCCAAAAATCCATAAAGATCTCTTTGGATTCCGCTTTGAACTCATATTCTTTTCCCGCGTCATTCCACCCATAGTCGTGGTCATCCCAAACGCTGAGAACCGGAACGGATGAACGCAGCTGGCGAAATTCGGGTTTGTCGCCAAGGGTCTCGTACTTGGCCCTTAACACCGTCATATCTTTCGTGTCCCCATAAATGTTATCGCCCAAATAAATGAACAAATCGGGTCGCTCGCTGACAACTGTATTTAAAATCGGCTGCGGCTTATCTTGATGGCCACATGATCCAAATGCGATCTTGGATGGCAGAGACTGGATATCGGAAGTCCCCAAAACTTGGCTGGGCAGTGATGCTTGGAACGGCGCGAGAAATTTTTCGGTGGCTACCCAGTACGGGCCGTTTCCTGCAAATTGACTCCATAGCGCACTCGAACCATGTTTGCTTTGACCGGTAGGGAGGAATGAATGTTTGTAGTTCGCTGGAATCGCTTGTAGCAGGGCCTCACTCCGACTGGCCTCCTCCTTGGACGACGTCACAAAAGCAGGCACCTTAATTTTTGCTGCGGATTCTGCGATCCAGTTTTTGGGTTTGCCCGACCCGACAAAGTACTCACCTGGCGAGAAGGCAAGCACAGCGTTGACCATATCAGGATGCTCGCCAGCAATTTTCAATGCGAGTGAAGCACTATAACTACTACCCCACAGAATAACTTTGCCGTGGGCGAGTCCGCTTTTCTGGACATAAGTAAGAGCAGCCAAAATATCTTGTTCCGCGTCTAAGTAACCGGTACCAAGTTTTTTCTCAGTGGCACGCCGTGCGGTCTCATTGGCGACGCCGTTAATTTCGTTACCGGAACGCTGGTCAAGCGCCAAGCAATCAAATCCTAGTTCGTTCAAACGCGGTGCGATCTTGCGGTATTCACCGCGTGACCATCCAGCCTGATGACACAGCACAATAAAGGGTCGCGGAGCGGACGCATCGCTCGTATAAAGATCGGCAGAAATCGACAAACCGTCTTGGGAGGGGAAGGTCACAGGGGTTGGGTTAACGCGATTTAGATCAGAGGTTTCTTGCGCTTGGCAGGCCAGCGGAATCCCAATCAGCAAGCACGTTAGCATGTGAACACTGAGACAGCGGTTTGTGTAATTCACTGGGCAACCCCTTATGCAAAGATCCAATTTGTAGATGGCATAAGAATAACATGAATGGTCGCATACGCGTAAGCAGCGAAGCGAATCCCATCCCGTGCGATTCACACGGTGTTCAAGCACTGTGGCGAACGAATGTGCGGTTTTTCTTGCAAACGAATTCCGTCACACGAATCGCCGCATCAAACGTCATTCATTCCAAAGATCTGACACGGTGTAGCTACTCCCTGGGACTTCCCAGAAAGTGCCGTCAATGAATCGGTGATGTTGGTCCAGGCTCTGAATCGTTTGCATGTCTTCGTCAGAAAGTTCTACCGCGGCAGCCGCTAAATTTTGTATCTGGCGATCCTCATTTGCGGATTTGGGTATGGGAACGGTGCCTCGATTCACGGCCCAAGCCAACATCAATTGGGCGATGCTCAGGTTGTTCTTTTCGGCAAGGGCCAACAGTACGGGGTCTGTGAAGAGGCTTGGTTCGCCGGCAGTTTTCATCGTCTCAGGTCGGTCTCCCGATCCCAGTGGCGAATAGGCTGTGAAAACGATGGAGTGCTTGTCGCAAAATTCCGCGAGCCCGGGTTGTTGAAGATAGGGATGAGATTCTACTTGATTACAGGCTGGTGCTACGCCCGTTGATTCTATCAAGAATTGAATTTTTGGGGCGGAGAAATTGGACACGCCAACGTTGCGGCAGAGTCCTTTCTCGACGCACTCCAACATGGCAGCCCAAGTATGATTAAGCGGGATTTGATCGAGTGACGCGAAGTCCTCGCCGCTGGCAGGCCGAGGGATACCGAATTGGTGAGCGACTGGCCAATGAATCAAATAGAGGTCAACGTAATCTAGCTGTAGATCAGACAACGATTCCCTTAGGGCCTCTTCCACGTGATCCGCGTGGTGGCGATCGTTCCATAGTTTAGAGGTTACCCACAACTCATCGCGTTGCACGATTCCCGCGTCCATGCATTCTTTTAGAGCCCGCCCCACGTCGGCTTCATTTTGGTAGATCCAAGCGCAATCAATATGACGGTAGCCATTCGCAATCGCTGTTTTGACTGCATCATAGGCTTCATCGCGGGATAATTTCCAAGTGCCAAGGCCCAGCATGGGCATCTTGTCGCCACTGGCTAGTTCAATGAAGTGCATAATTAGTCACGCAGGTTACTGCGTTTGAGTTTAAGTTTCGCTTCCCGCGCCGCGCGGTCTTCCCACTGATAGAGAGACCGCTCCCAACCGCCGTAATTCGGGTTGGGTAAAGCCATCCATTGACGACCCCACCGATCGGAATAACGAGTTGCCGTTTTTCGCCGTTTTTCGGGAGTTGGTTTTTTTCCCAAAGAAACGAAATCGTTAAGGTCATCTCCTAATATCATCAAGATTCGATACTGACTGGCAAGATGGGTGCGCCGTGATTTCTTGTCAGAGGTCCATTGTTTCCGCTCGTTTTTAGTGAGCAAGACATCGGGATCGTTCTCTTGCAAGAGGCCGGTTTTGACGAGATTTCGGCGGGTCGCATATTCGACTTCGTACTCTCGATTGGTTACATAGAGGACCGTTACCCGTGCCGCTCGGCAGGCCTCAATGAAGTCGACTGCGCCCGGCACGGCGATTCCAGATTCTTCTTGCACGAATAGATTCCACGTTTTGGGATCAAACTCTTCTCCATTGGCTATGAGCCGCGCTTGGTATGCAGAGTTATCGAGTACCGTTTCATCGACATCTAAAATTACCGCAGGCGGTAACGCAGCCATTGCACCGGGTTGTTTGGCGAACATGCGCTGTTGTTCTAGGCAGGCAGACCAGGTCGGGTCGACCAACGCGGAACCCAGGTTCATTTCGGCAAGCCGAAACGTTTGACGTGTGATGGCTATGAATTCTGCAGATGTTTGCAGCCACAGCAATGCATCCAGATCCTCATGGCCAGATGCTTCCTGATCCTTGGATGCAGCCTGAGGAGCACCCGACGCGGATTTCAGTGAGTCGGCAGGCAAGCCGATTCCACCTATGAGGATCATTGCCGAAAAGAGTACGCACTTGGAAAGCATCGGAGCCAGCTCATGAAAGAAACCATCGATTTGTTTCACTCCAGTTTAATTCAGCAACATCGCAAAGGCGATGGTCGATATTTTCGGAACGTCCAAAGCGTTCTCGGCATCTTGCTGTGCCCCCACTCCTGCCGTCTGCTTTTAAGGTCCCGCTTGGGTACTTAAACTGGCGATCTCCTTGACTTGCGGGAAAAAACGCACTTTCAAACTTGCTTTCGCCCCGAAACCATCGATTGTCGATATATTAAGGTTTCCACTTCATCGCAGGAGCTACCTCATGACCTCTAAGCCGAATCCTTCAAGCCGCCGCCTTTTTTTGAAAGGTGCGGCTGCAGCCGGGGCTTTAGCGGTGACAACGAACGCTCGCTCTTACGGCAGAATCATGGGTGCCAACGAAGCTCTGCGTATGGGTGTTGTCGGTTTTCGCAGTCGAGGTAAGTCATTAATCGGGGCCATCAAAGCCGCCGAAGGTGCGAACTTGGTTGCTTTGTGTGATGCCGATGACAAAGTGTTGTCGGATTACGATTCCGGCAATGCGGATTTGTTTCGCACCAACGATCTTAGAGAGCTGTTAAGCAGGGAGGATGTGGATGCGATTGCTTCGGCAACACCGAACCATTGGCACGCATTGGTTACCTGCTGGGCTTGTGATGCAGGCAAGCACGTTTATATCGAAAAGCCAATTTCGCATAACATGCTTGAGAGCCAAAAAATTGTAAATGCGGCTCGTGAAAATGACGTTCTCGTTCAGGGCGGTTTCCAAAATCGATCGGATTCGGGACTTTTGACATTTTTTGAAAACCTGAGAGCGGGAAAGTATGGTCAGGTGCTGGCGGTTCACGGAACTTGCCATCGTCAGCGTGCGTCGATTGGTAAGCTGGAAAAACCGCTAGTGATTCCGAAACAAATTAACTTTGATTTGTGGTTAGGCCCCGCCGCTGACGAACCCATCATGCGACCTTCGTTACATTACGATTGGCATTGGGATTTTAACACCGGCAATGGAGATGTGGGTAACCAAGGTCCTCATGAGTGGGATATGATGAATTGGGCGTTGGGAGATCCTGTGAATTTACCTAGCGAAATGATCGCCGCAGGCAATCGTTTTGGTTGGCGTGATGCTGGCAATACGCCCAATGTGATGACCTGTTCTGGGGTCAGTAATAACATTCCGTTTTGCTTCGAGGTCATGGACCTTAAAGGTGGGCGCCGGGCGCCTTTCGGTCGCGGCGTGGGAGTGATTATTGAAACAGAAAAAGGACGCTTCGTGGGCGGTCGAGGTGGCGGGAATTTTGTCTTTAAGGATGGGCAAACAGAGAAGTTCCGCCGCGACGAAAGCCAAGCGAAGAGCGACGGAACGCCAGCCCATATGGCGAATTTCGTAACGGCTGTTCAACAAAGAGATGCGGGACTTTTACGGAGCGAATGTGCGGTGGCTGCCAATTCCTCCGCCATGGCTCATATGGCAAATATTTCGTTCCAATTGGCCAGCGAGGAACCTGCAGAAAAAATTGAAGCCGCGTTCGGTGGCGATTTGCGCCAGCGAGATATGTTGGCGCGGTTAAGAGAATCGACGATGTTGTTCGCGCTCAATCAGGAAGAAAGGACGCAGCCCGAGGCATGGCTGATGGGCCCGCGATTGATTTACGATCAAAATGCAAATAACTTTGTCGGTGAAAAAGCTTCCAAGGCGAATGCTTTGATGACTCGCGATTATCGCAAAGGGTTTGAGATATAACCTTCGGTGGCGGTGACCTTCGCGATTGTGTGTGATTACCAGTGCCGCGTGAACGTGGCTCAGGCATCGCCGCGTGCGATATCTTGATGGTTGGCCATGATGGCCAAAATCTCGTCTTGAGCTCGGAAAAACGCCCGGACGACCTCGGGATCGAAATGCGTCCCGGAGCCAACTTTGATTAAGCGAAAACTATCTTTAAGCGAGAAAGCGTCCTTGTAATGGCGTCGCGAGCTGATGGCATCGAATACGTCGGCCACGCTCGTAATGCGACCCTCCAGAGGAATTTCATTTTCGGAAAGCTGTTCGGGATATCCCGTTCCGTCCCAACGTTCGTGGTGAGTCAACGCGATTCGTCCGGCCATTTGCAACAATGGTGAAGTGCACGCATTGTAACCGGCTTCGTCCGTACCGCCGAGGATTCGGTTGGCTTCCTGACAGTGAGTTTTCATGATCTCGTACTCTTCGCTAGTCAGCTTGCCAGGCTTATAAAGAATGGCATCCGAAATAGCGATCTTCCCCACGTCATGTAATTGGGCAGCTAATTCGAGCCAAGAGACGAAGTCTTCGTCGAGTCCCATTTCGCGACCGATCACGCCCGCGTAGCGACCGACTCGGGTCACGTGCAAACCGGTTTGGTCGTCTCGACTTTCCGCGGTGCGAGCGAGGCATAGGATTGCTTCTCGGCGAGTCGCAAACAACTCATTGGTGCGGACCTCAATTTCGAATCGCAGGCGATCCGAAACACGGCGCAACTGGTCAGTCTGGAATTTCATTCGCAGGGCGTTGTTTACTCGGACATCCAGTTCCGCAGCATTAGCAGGCTTCATTAAAAAGTCGTCTGCCTGCAGTTTCAATGC
>JAAEPL010000253.1 GCA_024232675.1 Planctomycetaceae bacterium | reverse complement strand
CGCTCATACTGCCGCTCGGAACGCTTCTTGGCACGACGGACAGCGGCCTCGTCGATTTCCACCCCTGCCAACCCGTCAATCGTAACCAGCAATTTTTCTCGCGCTGCGTCTAGGTTACCTTCGGTGGGTGAAACCGAAAAGAAAAACAGCCCCGGATCGTGAGCACTATCAGACCTGGCCGAAGCGCTGGAGGCGAGATCCGTTTCGATCAACTCCTTCTCCAACAAACCGACTTTATCTTCGGAAAGCACACTGGCCAGAATGGAAAGTGGCGCCCAGTCTTCATGAGCAGCCGCAGGCATATGAAATGCCGTGGTCAGCGCCCCAATTTCCCCCACGCGTCGCAACACAACCTTGCGAGGCCCATCTTGTGGTGGTTCTTCCGTATAAGTTGCATCCAACTTGCGCTCCGGAGCGGGAATGGAACCGAGATATTTATTTACCAATTCCAGTGCTTTTGCCTTTTCGAAACGTCCCGTGATGATCATTACCACGTTGTCGGGTTGATAATACTTACGATAAAATTCTCGTAGGTTATCCACTGGCACTCTTTCAATATCAGAGCGGTTACCGATGGTCGTCTTGCCGTAATTGTGCCATTCGAATGCAGCGGCCATGACTCGCTGACGGAGCACGCTTTGCGGACTGTTCTCGCCGCGTTCAAATTCATTTCTGACGACGCTGAATTCTGATTGCAAATCCTCCAATTTGATAAAACTATTAACCAACCGATCTGACTCCATCTTGATGGCAAATTCAAGATTTTCATCGGTGGCCGGCAAGGTCTCGTAATAGTTTGTGCGGTCCCGGTTAGTCGTTCCATTGAAAGAGGCGCCGTGGTCTCGCAACTCACGGGGAATATCTGCAAACGTCGGTGTGCCTTTGAACACCATGTGTTCCAGCAAGTGAGCCATTCCCGCTTCGCCGTAACCTTCGTGCCGCGAACCGACCAAGACAGTCATATTCACGGTCACGGTCGGCTGAGAGGCCTCGGGAAAGAGAACTACTCGAGCCCCATTTTCCAGTTGATATTCAGAGACACCCTCCACCGACGCAATTTCTTTAATGGACTGAGCCTGAATGGCACCTGTGAAGGCAATCATCAGCGCTATGGCAAGCAAACGGGTCATGAACCGACTCCTTAGACAGAGGGCGAAATATTGGCCCTCAGTGTAAGCCTTGCCAATACGAGACTCAATCACGCGCCTTAGACGGTGATATAGATCACCTGCGATTCATCGGAGGCGATGAATCGAAAATCCGTTCCGTCACCGGCCTGCTACCCCAAACCGTCCAAGACAACGGCGTAACAAGACGCCCTCACCCGGGATACGCTGGGCCCGTCGTTGGACGCCTACGCGAGATCGCGATCTTCGAACAACACCAGAGCCAAAAGCAAGGCAATCAATCCGTACAGGCCACTGTAAACAATGGCCCAACCGAGATAGATCACCGGCACGGGTACTCCACCCGTGATTGCCGCGTTGATGTCGAAGTGGTCCAACACCGGGAAGATAATGGAAATCAATTGGCCGAAGACCACTACGCCCTCAAAAGATTCGGCGACTTCCGCCGATTGCACAATCAATGGCGTGAGGTGACCAAGAATGTATATTGCAAAACAGATTAAGAAGTTGGCTAAAATTCCCAGTCGCGTTGATATCACGACACTGATCGCCGCAAATATCATGGACTCCAAATAGGCGAGGACCATGCCTGGTACCGTACTACCTGCCTCAATGTGACACGTTTGCCAAGCGAAGTCGCGGACCGTAGATTCGCCGCTGTCATAAACAGGCTTGTAACTGGTGGCGATGAAGAATATCAAGCCAATCAAGATGAATAACAATGCGATCGTCATCCCGATTCCGACATATTTCCCGAGGATAAACTGTCGCCGACTGACCGGCTTACTGAGGACAGTCAGAGCCGTTCGGCCTTCGATCTCTTCGGCTAACGATTTACTGGCGGCCCACACGGCAAGAAACACGCCCAAGACCCGAATTAGAGTCAGGCCCGAATCTTTGTACATCTTGATATCTTCCCCAAACGTGTTGTAGGGGATGTAAATGGATACCACGACGAACCCACAACCGATCAACAGCAAAATCAGAAATACCGGTTGAGACACCTCGGTTTTGAAAGTCGATTGGGCCACAGCAAAAATCTTCGGCACCCCCGACATCAAAAAGATATATCCGAGGTAGAGAACGACGACCCCGAAAGCGGCCCAAAGCACCATGCTGGATTCCGGAACCTTGGGCCCAATCATCCAACTGATCGAGATTTCCGCTTCCCCATCGCCTCGATTGTTTATGTAAATACCATTGATGGGTTCGTTTCCGAAACGTTTGTCACGGTCATCAGGTCTCTTGACGTAGGTATAGAAATCATCCGACGCCGGCAAATCAATGAAATCGGAAGACCGTGTTCCATCCTCAAAAGGACGCGACGCCAATTCGATCGGTTGGTTAGACTTGACTCGGATCCAGCGCAAATCAGTTCCGTCAAACGCGACATCTTCGACCAAAGCTCCGCCGAAAGGCGTACCCGCCTCAACGACGAACGCAGCGCGCTTCTCACCTAGTTCCGGCAGACGAACCAGAGTGTCAAAAAACTCATCCGGTTTCTCAACAAACAGCAGCCTTCCGAAACCGTCGTTGTATGCCAAGAACATCCCAATCAAGGAGAAGCCAATCGCAAACAATGAGACGAAAGAAGTCCAGTACAGCATCCCGTTCCAGAGCACGCCCGAAACTTCAGAGTGATTTTTTCGTGACACGGCAGCGATCGTACCGAACCCAACAATTAAGGAGCCACCGCCAAAGAAAAGCGACAACAACATTAACTGGCGTCCCCAATCGGCGGCACTCAAATCGCCTTGGGCCCAAAAGCCTCGTGGGTAGGTGATCCCGAAAAACAAAACGCTAAACAAGGCGACTGATAAAATCAGCGAAACAATCAAACCCGCCGGGGTCTTGTGCAGTGTATTAATTCCCTTGATCCGCCCGCAGGTGACGAAACAAATCCAAATCACCAATACGATCAGGAAGCCTAAACCGATGCCGGTCGAAAGCGTCCAAACAGGAGTCAACCAATTAGTGATCTTTTCAGATTGAGCCAGTAACATCATCAAACAAGGATCCTAAAGGGAAACTCAAATTTCGCGATAAACATAACGAGTGAGCCACGACGATTCGCCGTCGCCTCAGAACATCGTCGTGTCAAAATGTAGCAATGAAAGAAAACGAGGGCGGGAACCCATGTCACATCGTTTTCTAAACGACCCTACCTATTCTGGCAGGGCAGTCCCCGTCCTTCACCTTCTATTATGCGCTTCGGTGGGAATCTCGACCACTGGGCATTTTCAGGAATCATGGTCTAGCGAGAATTCCGGTTACGCACATTTTAAGGGCACCTAACTTTCTTAAGTTAACACCCGAAAGTCGTGAAATTCGCCGCTTGGTTGCTCCCTTTGGATCTCCAAACCGTTCACGTTACCGTGGGTCGCCAGACAGAGTTCATCCACGAAAATTTGAAGTTCACGGGGCTTTCCTTCCGCGAGTAACTGAACACGACCGTCGCTGAGGTTTTGAATCCAGCCGGTAATGGGATGCTGCTTGGAACATTGAATCGCTGTGTACCGGAATCCTACGCCTTGAACTTGGCCGGTAAAGAAGACGTACCATCGTTCAAGCATGGTTCGGGAAACTCGTAGAGAATGTTAGCATCAGCGGGCGTGATTAGGGGCAGCAGCTCTGGGATTCGTCGACCAATTTCATCGTTCTCGAACGACAAGGACATTAAAAAAACCCCACCGCTTGCAAAGCAACGCGGCGGGGCCGGAACAGAGAAGAGGCCAAATTTGTCCAGTGGGGCGATCCCACAGGACGGATATATCTCCGTATAAGACATATTCGATACTAGCAGCTTAGTACGTGAAGTCCAGCTTTTTGAATAATTTCAAAACTGCTTTTTAACCACAATGGCTCAGCGAACCTTGCCAGCGTGCCAGCCACCTGCCGTTTTTTTGTAGTGATTCCACTCCGTTCCAGATTACGACCTGACCACAAGGGATAAATAACTACCCATGCAATCCAATTCACAATCTTATCTTGCAACGTGCCAGTTGGTCGCTCACCTCGGCGGAAAAGAACTCATGCGGCATCGCAACGCATTTGAAACGCGTGAAAAAGGCCCGAAAGACCTGGTCACCGATGCCGATCTCGCCTCTCAACGCGCCATTCACGATGCGTTGCATGCCACTCACCCGGAGCATCATTTTCTCGGTGAGGAAAACATTGATTTACCAATGGTGCAAAATCTAAATTCTGAATTCACTTGGATCGTCGATCCGTTGGACGGCACGCTCAACTATGTTCACGGACTTCAGTCCTTCTCCGTCTCGGTCGCCTTGCAATACCAAGGTCGAATAATTGCTGCCGCGGTTTTTGACCCCTGGTTAAACGAAATGTATTCGGCCGATGAAAACTCTCCGGCCACACTCAATGGCCAACCCATCCACGTCAGTGATTGTTGCGATTTAGAAAAGGCCCTGGCGGTTGTGAGTCTGCCCTCGGCGATTGATCGGGAGTCTGCGGAGTTGCAAGACTTTTTAAGTCTCCTATGTGCCGCACGATCATTTCGCCGGCTAGGGTCAGCAGCGCTCAACCTTTGTTACCTTGCGGCTGGCAGGCTAGACCTCTATTGGGCCACGACATTAAAGAATTGGGATATCGCGGGGGGCCAACTAATTTTGCAACAGGCTGGGGGTTGCCTTTTGGATGTAGACGGAAGCGAGCTCAATCTTGAAGAACCGCGTTTACTCGCAGCCTCGACCCCAGAGTTAGCGAAGCAGACGATCAGTCTGTTACGCAAGAAGCCACCGAAATAACACAGCAGTTCAGGTCGTATTGAAAAAACTCGGTCTACCTCTCCCGTGCCGAATCCTCGCCAGTCGCCGCGTTTAGGAAGTCAATGATCTAGTAGCCGGTAAGTGATTGCCGCAAACGGGAAGAACACGATGATCGGCAACCAAGCCGCCAGCGAAGCAGAGGACAGTACGCGCGATGCGCCCATGCTTTGGCAAGCTATTGCCACCAAAATCATCAACATCACAACCGATAAGCAGATTCCGGCAGAGAAAAACAAATTGCGTTCCCCGCGGGAAATCACCAATGGCAGACCGATCAGTAAAATCGACATGTCGAAAATAGGTTGCACGATCCGCCAATGAATATCCACTTTCAATTGATTCGACCAAGATGAAGTCGGATGTTGACTGCGGTTAACCATTTCTCTCAAAGTTGCGTTGCGTGACATCTCCTTGGGAAATGCCAAGTACAGGGTATCCACGGATGAGGCGATGAAAATTTGCTCCGACCCCAGCCACGAATTCTGCTCTGGCAGAAACACAATTTTTTGAGACTGATTGAGACCCGCGTTAGGCTCAATCTCGCTGGTGACTTGGCTGAGTAAGTAACCCGCCGGGTGATCTTGGTTGGGAGGTAAGTAATGACCTAGACCCGCAGAGATGGTCGGACTCAGGTGAGCTAACTCAGGGGGCAACGTGAAAACAGGATCTCTGATTTCTTGATTCACCGGCATCACCTCCTTGCCGCGAATGCTCACACCAGTTTCGTGATCGACGGTCATGACCACCGATCGCGTTTTACCAGCAGATAAATCTTGCGGTTGCATGGCGAGGAGGTTGCGGAAGGCAGGGATCAAGGTTTCGCGATTGACCATGGTTAACACCACGATTGCCAAAGTCGTCAACAACAAGGGCTTGGCGATTCGCCGTTTAGATATCCCAGCCGCCGAAATGGCAGTCAGTTCATTGGAACGCTGCATGAAAGCCACGGAAAAAATAGCAGCCACCAAGGCGATCAACGGGGCAGTGCGGTCAAAGAATTGCAATAAACGCGGCCCGTAATAGGAGACAATCACATTCAACAGGCTGCCAGACTGTCCCATCTCTAGGAACTCCTCGAGGTTCGTGAATGCATCCACGACAATAAACAGGCCCGAGAAGCTCATAAAACAAATCAAGAAGATCTTCAAAAACCCGCTGATGATGTATCTATCGATAATCGGCATAGCGTTTTCAAGAACTTCGGAAAGGACGGGGGATAACAATTGAGGGCGAGATGGGATTATAATTTTTTTGATGACTTGGGCCGATAGCAATCTTTCCTCGATATGGGGTGTTTCGCTATGGATTTCAACTTTATTAAACCAGAGCCCACCCCTTGGACCTGGAAACAAGCTTGGCCGAACCTGCTGGCGCCGCCGGTCTGCGTAGCATGCGAGACTATTTTGCCGAGTGGAGAAACCACGCTTTTCTGCCGACTCTGCCTGTCCTTTATTAATTCCACCGGTTGGCGGAAAGTTTGTCTCGGATGCGGTGCCCGTTTTCCGGGCGAATTGACGGTGATTCAGGATTGCGCCTATTGTCAATCATGGCCCAGACGTTTTGCCAGCGTCACGTCACTTTCAAATTACGAGGGCTTGGTACAAGATCTAGTAATCCGCATGAAAAATCGGAACGGCGAAATAACCTCTCTGCAAATGGGTAAATTGTTAGCCCAGCACCTGTCAAAAAATGCAACAGAGGGTTTAATTAAGCAAATCGACTGGGTGACCCCCATCCCCACTCACTGGCACAGACGTTTGCGTCGGGGATTTAACGTCTCCGAATTATTGGTGGAATCGGTTTGCCAAGTGCCTGTTTGGAAGGGCAAATCCAAGAAACTGCTGGCCACACAACGAAAAACCGGTAAACAGGGGACATTGTCAATTTCACAACGCTTCCAAAATGTTAAGAAGTGTTTCAAGATTTCCGGGAAAACGGATCTACAGGGAGCAACAATATTATTGATAGATGATGTCATGACTTCCGGAGCTACCGCCTTGCAAGCCTTACAGTTATTAAAAAACGCTGGGGCAAACGCGGTACATTTGGGTATCATTGCCAGAGGCATTGGTCGTCAAACCGCGAAGGTGCGAATCAGAAAAGACGTTTCAGAAGGAGCCAACGTTGCAGGATAATTCCACCGGAACTTCCTCGCGAGCTCGATAACTAACCCCCACGGAATCGATTTTGTCGCCATCCAAGTCAGATAGTAAATCGCGTTCGAATGCGACCACCAAAAGCTGGTGGTATTATTCTTTCCTGCCATTCCGAAAAGCCGTCATTCGCGGTCTGGCCATCGTGACTCCGCCTTTGCTGACGATTGTTTTATTCCTCTGGGCGTGGAACATCATCGACTCGTACGTGCTTCGACCGGTCGAAGCGATTTCTAAGCAGTCAATCGTTTGGGCAATATCCGATGCTCGAGATGACGCCCAAGTCATGCAAGAAATTAAAATCAGTTCTCGGAATAACGCAGGCATCGATTACACAACGGACCCGCCCAGCTACTTGGCAGAGGATGGCACGCAGCTCGTCAAAATTAATCAGAAGTGGATCCCCAAAACAGTTTTCCTGTTAGTCGCCGCCAATCCAGGCGAACCGAGGCCGGACACGGCTTCCGCTTATTACCATCGCTATGTGCGCCTGGAGTACCTACCTCGCCATTTAGTGATCCCGGCGTTTCTATCGGTATTTGTTCTTGCCATGTACTTTCTGGGACGCCTGTTTACGTTCGGCATTGGGAGATGGCTGTGGGCCTACGTGGAATCTCTGATCGGTCGCGTCCCTATCGTCAGCAACGTTTACTCCTCGGTCAAACAAGTTACGGATTTTGCCTTTAGCGAAAACGAGATCCAATTCACTCGGGTGGTCGCCGTAGAATACCCCAGAAAAGGAATTTGGACGATCGGATTTGTAACGGGCGAGAGTATGCTCGACATTCGCACAGCGGCGAACGAACCAATGGTCAGTGTGCTGATGCCCACTTCTCCCATGCCGGCAACTGGATTCGTCATCTCTATCGCCAAAAGCCAAACCATCGACCTAAATCTCACCATGGATCAAGCCATTCAGTGGTGTGTGTCATGTGGCGTGGTGGTTCCAGCCCATCAACAAATGACGCCACCTTCCGCCTCGGCGACGCCGCCGTCGATCTCGTTACCACCAACCGCGGAAGCCGACCCTGGCTCTGCTGCGGAGGCATCCGAGGCGTTCCAAGACCCGCCTCCGCCACCCGCCGACCCTCAGGCATAGGAATGCTGGCGCTCAATACAAGCACCGTGTTTGCTATTAGTGTCGTCTCATTTTCAACAATCTTGGTCACTTTCGGCACAATCGTTGGACTCCGCCTAGCTTACCTGACGAAACCTGATGATGAGCTCGACTGTTTTTGGCAAATCCTCGCGATGTTGCGAGTGCCTTGTCAGCGAAGCTCAACAGGCAAACGGTGGAACTGGAAATGAAAATTCACACATCCCGATTTGGAAACGTAGACATCCAACCTGACGACATCCTGTTTTTCCGAAGCGGGCTGTTGGGTTTCGAAGAATGTCAGCATTGGGTCATCCTTGCCGATGCTGCCAACCCTTCCGTGGCATGGTTACAGAGTATGCAATCCGCAGAAATTGCCTTGCCGGTCGTGTCACCGCGTCGGTTCATTCCCGAGTACCAAGTCCGATTGGATCCCATCGATATCGAGTTGCTACATCTTGGCTCCGTTAACCAAGCTTACGTGCTTTCGATTGTCAGCCGCGATCACGACGTGCTGACATTGAATTTGAGAGCACCCATCATCATTAATCTCGACCGTCGCCTTGGCTGTCAAGTTATCACGACGGACCAGCAACCGATACAATACGAATTGACGGCTTTACCGCTGCCAATGCGTCGAATCGCTTAGAGTGACCGCAACACAGGCGTTAAGTTCGTCATAAGCGTGAGCCCTAAGAATTATAGCAAGCATTCTGTTGCACTCTGTCGATGACGGAATCAGCAGCAGTTCTGGCACGTCCGCCGAACAGTCGATTTTTGAAGTCGACTTGCAGGGAAGTACTGCTGGAGATTTGTGATGCTTTCACAAGCATTATTCCTGTTTGTTTATAAATTCGATTTGGCCCTGCACACCTGGAGTTCGTCATGTTAGTCCTTTCAAGACACCGCGATGAGTGTATCATGATCGGCGATGACGTAATGATCACCGTCGTTGATATTCGTGGTGATAAAGTCCGTCTAGGTATTGATGCTCCGAAAAACATTCCGGTCCACCGGCAAGAAGTTTACGAGGCAATCAAACGCGAGAACAAGAAGGCCAGCAACATTGGTCCTGCGGAGACGCGTGACATCGGCAAGTAAGAAACCGATTCCTGAAAGCTACCAGCGTTCGCCCCATACGTCTTTTCGCAATATCGCGTGGAAGACGCTCTTCTCGGCATCTCTCTCAGGCTGATGCCTGACCTGCTTCTTCGAGAACCCGTCTGACGGTGCGCACAAGCAGTTCAACACGAATCGGTTTCGTCAGATAGGCATCGACACCGAGTATCTCGGCGTAATGTCGGTGACGGTTACCATCATTGCCCGTTACCATGATCGCCGGGATGTACTGTTCCATCTCTCGCATACCCTCTAATACTAACAACCCGCTGCGTCTGGGCATCATTAAGTCAAGGATCACCAAGTCCGGCTTAAAAAACTCGATGCAGGCGAGGCCCTGATTTCCATCGGGGGCGGAAACGATTTCGAACTTCTCCTGTTCCAAAGCTTCGCTCATCGTGCGGATCATCGAGGGATCATCATCGACGATCAGAATTTTCAACGCTTTGTCTTGGCTCATGGTCAAATCAACTCTCTGTCTTAAACATGCCTCGCGGTGTCGAAACACCATTCTAACAACCATTCAAGCGATCGGCAGTACCTTTCGCCAAAACCGCCTCTTCTGACTTGACGTCAATTTCAGCAGGCACGGGTTCCTCGGTGTTTTCCTTGTATTCATTACAACGCGAAACGACAGTGACAATTGCTGGAGATCGGCTCTGCTAGACGATCATAGGGAAAGGGAAAAGAGGCTTTTTTCCCTTTCCCACAACATGTCAAAGCCATTACAGGAAACCATTGCCATGATTTGGCGCGCACTTTTCTTAGCTCTTGGAATCACAATGATCCTTTTGGGGTCTCAGCTTTTTTTTGTGGAACAGGTTGAGATCAGACGATTACGACCTGCGACTCCGAACACCGCTGCCAATACCGGGAACGCCTATGATTCCGCGTTTCAAAACGCTTCCGCCCAGCAACCTGCACCCGCACCCAGAACCGTAACGATCAGCAGGAAAGAGTGGATGCCCTGGAGTCTATTGGCGGTTGGTTCCATTGTTGTGATTTACACGTTCACCATACCTCGTCGAGGCGGAGACTGATTTTTATTTCCCGTCTCCCGAGTGTCGCAAATTTCGACCTGGATAATTGAATTCTTTCAAGTCGCCCAAACTCCGGTGGCTTTGGGATTTTTGGGCACTAACGAAAATGAACGCTGAAAAACAGGAAACTAACTCCTAGGCTCCTGTCGCAACGCAACGATAATAAGCTTGCTGACTATCGGGTAACGCGGCGGTAAAGACCGCTGCTTACCATCAAAAGTCGCGTCACCATCAAACTAATAAAATCGACCGGCGTTAATTTTGAGCATGGATGACTCCTCCCAAAAACGAAGCAGTTCTTCCAGACGGAAACCTAAGAACTCCCGCTCTTCTTCCCGCAAGCCAAGATCCAATTCCAGCGATTCCGCTGGCGGTCGCGGTTGGGAAAACAAGATCCCTGTCATGGGAACGCTTCCGGTAACCGGTAACAAACCTGCTGACACAGCGCCCCCAGAAGGAACCGGGAAGCAACGTAAAAGAAGGAAGCCATCACCCGCCTCCAATTTTTTTACGTGGTTGGGAAGAATCATCGTGTTGGCGATGGTAATCAGTTCCCCTTGGTGCTTCGGAGGGGTCTCGCAAACCGCCCAAAGCTGGTTTTCTGGCATGGCAGTCGTGGGATTGGCCGCTTGGTGGTTTTCCATGGTGCTGGGCTCGAACTCTACACAGCGGTTTCCGTTTTTAGCATTGCCCGTCATCCTGGGCTTGATCTTGGTTGGTTTACAAACGGTCCCGCTAAGTGATGACCTAGCGAGCTTGGTCGCGCCGCGACAAGCGGAACTCTACGAACAGTATTCGTCGCCGGTGCCGGGAGAATTGCTAGAGGACAAACAAGATCCGATTTCTGTCAACGCTCGCATCACGATGGATATCGATGGCACAACCAAGATGTTTAACCTATTGATGCTGGGGCTGATCTGCCTGATTTTAGGATGTTATTTTTTCAGTTCTCGACGCTTCGTCTATCTACTGCCTTTTGCGATGACACTCAATGGAGTGGCCATCAGTTGTTACGGGATCGTTCAGCAATTAAGCGGGGACCTGACGATCTATGGGTGGGAAATCGCAGACATCGTGCAACCCATTGGGCCCTTCGTAAATCGAAATAATGCCGCGGGTTATCTACTGATGTGCCTGGCCGGCAGCTTGGCACTTTTATACGGCGTTTTTCACGCCGGGCGCCAAGCCGGAAAAGGCCCTCGAGTGATTGTGACCAGAGAATATCCAATCTGGAAACGAGCGGGATTGCATTTCGGCATATTTGTCGCCGAACTTAACGCCCAGAAACTGTTAGCTATATTGGCCACAATCATCATCACAACTGGGATCCTCTTCACTGTCTCACGAGGCGGGTTCTTGGCATTGGGAGTCGGATGCGCGATTGCACTTTTCTATTATTGTGTGACACGTAAATCCTCATTTATTTTGATCGGAATTACCGCCGCATTATTTCTGGTGCTGGGAGCATTAAACTTCAGTGAGACTGGGGACCGACTTTCTCAACGACTCGGAAGGCTGTCGGATACGGATATTATCGATATTGATCAACGCGCTCAGCATTGGTCACAAACGGCACCAGCCATTCTTGAATTCAGCCCTCTGGGAAGCGGTTTAGGTAGTTACCTTAACGTGCATCGCCTGTATCGAGTTGATGATGAGCGACGCGTTTACTACTTTGCTGAAAACCAATATTTCCAAACGCTCATGGAGACTGGGATAATAGGTTTGCTTCTGCTGCTTTCCGCCATCTTGATTTTAGCGATGTGTCTTCGATT
>JAAEPL010000252.1 GCA_024232675.1 Planctomycetaceae bacterium | reverse complement strand
ATACCAGACCCCTCAACAGATGGCGTCACGATTTCAAACACTAGCACAGGAACAGGACCAAGCTCGCCTAGCTCAATTGGGCCTATTCCGCCCCAGCATGATTTTCTATGGAGGTGGTCGCGTTCATGCGTGCCAAAATGGCAAGAAGATGTTGGAATTCCTGACCGACGAGAATCACGATTCTTTCGTGATCACGACCAGCGAAATCTATGACAACTTGTCACACCTGCATGGTCAAATAGAAGTGGTGGCTCGCGAACCGGACTTCCCAGAACAGGGAGAATTGCTGTTACTGCGGCAGCGTGTGCAAACGGCTCACCAAGGGTCATTACCGGTGCTCCGCTAAGTTCTCAGGCACGCCCAAATTGGGGAGCGAACCGAGGCAAGATTGCAAATACGACGGCGTGCCACCAGAAACCGCACCGACGCGGTGCATTGTGACGGCTGGTCTTCCTCACCAATTGCGTCAGGGATCTGGATCGGTGGATCCACATCCCTGACACGTTAGTTTGCATTCAGCCGATTAGCAGGCTTGGTCACCGAAGTTTAGCGACCTACGAAGACTTGAGGATCATCGACGATCACTTCTGTCGACCATGTACGTCCATCATCGCCGCTACAGACATTGTAGAAGAATGACCGCAGGCGTTCGGCTCGATAACCGAAGGGATAAGAGGAACCGATATGATCTTCCATCGTCAGGTCATTCACGCCAGGTTTGGCATAGAAATGCACCCGTCCATCAGGCGTAAGACTCATCCCCAAGGTCCACCATCCGGTTTGGGTGATTTGAGGTCCCCGCATGGCGCGTCCATCATCGGTCGCTTTGATCCAGAAGTGAGCCGAGTCATGTTCTCGACCTGTGGCACCTTTTCCTTCTTTGCTATCCATATGAACAAACATCCCGGGCCAATAGATGCCTTCGAACTTGTCATAACGAATGCCTCCGCGTTGGCGTGATCGGGGATTGGTTTGCAGGCCCATGCGGAAAGCGAAATGGCATCCAGTGCGGTTCTCCCATTCATCGATAGGGGGAAACCAGACGCGTGTCACAATGCTGGGTGAGCGGCCCACAGAAAGGGCACCTACACGGCGTGAGATATCGCCGATAAAGTCATCCTGTTGTTGTTCGAAACCGGGCCGAGCGCTGCCGGTCCGCATCGATCGCAATGCCAAAGCACCCGTACTTCCGGGCAATCCATCGACGGGTGTTTCGACTCGTCTTACCGAATCTGGTTGGCCACGAACCTGACCTTCGTACCAGCGACCGTTGGCGGATTTTCCAAGCGGAAAATTCTTTCCATAGGTCTCATCTAGGCGGTTGTAAACTTTGGGAAGGTTGGCATTCCAAGTCCAACTAGGATCCTCAAAATCGTCGCCCACCTCGGTCAACTGCTTACCCGTTCCCGGAACAATGGTTCGCGACTGAGCCTGCAGTTGCCCGTTGACGAGCAAACAGGAGCCTATGGCAAACGCGAGCCCACACATAATCATCCATTTTGATTTCATAGCTACATCCTTGTGGCAGTGTTAATGATTTATCGGCGATTGAACTTTCCACGTCGAAAACCGGCAGGAAACAATCGCACATCGCCGGATTTCTGATCAGGTTTGCTAGTTCCACCACCATTTTGAGGGTTGTTGTTTACCAACCGTTTGTTGTTCATAAAGCGAGTGTAATCCGATTTACCGAAAACTTTTTCTTCGTACATCCGCAAAGCATGCAGTGCGTGACCTCGGGGACCGACTGCCAAATCATAATTGGGTGTCGAGAGCATCAGGTTCAGAAGAAAATCAACGGTCCTTTCGATGCGAGGATCTTTTAGATCTTCTTCAGGCAACGAGAACACTAGCCACTCCAGAATATGTCCCGTGGTGTAAAGTCTCTTCTCGACCTCACCAGAAAATTTCTTTTCCTTGAACCAGCCTGTGCTAAAGCTTCCCTCGCGATGTTGGAATTTCCAACTGTAAGCTTGAAAATCACTGATGAATCTCTCGGCCCGGTACCAATGCCCGTCGATTGGTTTACCTTCCGCTTTGCGTTGCGCGAGAGCGTAACTGAGCGCCATCAAGCGGTGGGTACCACCACAGGCTCCGTCGTCCACCGGTTGTGCCAGCTCTTCTTTGAGCAACCGCTCCAAACTCCATTCTTCGCCAGCAGCATTCTCCCATACTTTGTCTGACTGCAGGTAATGAGCGAGTCCAATCAGCTTGAACGTCAGCTCCGAGTCAGATCGACAGGATTCCATTTCGGTTTGAACTAGGTCGGCAACCGTAAAATCCTGCCCATCGGCCGTCAACGGACGACTGTGTGGCACATTGGCTTGAGCCAACATGGCCAAAAGCTGAGCCTCGTGTCCTTGCACACCGATCCCCATGCGCGTGCGGAGCTTGCCATCCTCGGCATATAGTATGCGGCGGTCATCACCAATCCCGTTGGCACAGAGATACTCGGTGGCATCGTACCTACGCCCCCGATAGATAATCAGCGTTTCCTCGCCATAACCAATCAAGCCATGCATGATACTCCAAGGTCGCAGCACCTCCGCATCAACTTGCCGGGTGTAATAAATTGCCAAGCATTTTGACAACGCGTTTTTGCGTTCCCGCTCACGGTCGGTCAATTCGCGGGGAAGTTCGCCGTCGTCCAGCGTTTCTTGAGCCGCTTCGGCAGGCACCTGTGGCGGGTCACTGTTCGGCGAATCGACCGTTATGGGATCGGTTTCCGCTGGGTCCTTATCGGGAATCGCTTCCAGCTTTCGCTGGACCTCTTCCTGATACTGCCTGGAAGTCATGATCGGGACTGAGCCTGATGTGACTTTGTCAGCCTGCCAAGGTGCAGCCCTGAGCATAGCGGGTAGTGTGATGAAGATCGTCAAAGCGACGGTGATCGTGATCGCTTTGGAGGCGGCGTGCAATCGCATTCGGAAGTCCAGTTTCCGTACTGTGAGCGTCAATTGGTAACAAATGGTCCAACCATTTGGTGGGTCGTTTGACCGGTAAGAAACGCACAGAACGCACGAGATTACGAGTCGTGGATGATATCGTCCTTCCGGCCAGCGTTTTTTAGCCTCTTAAAAAAAGGCTGGCTGAAACGATTGTCAAAACGTTCTAAAGCGGATTTGGCGTCAAAGTTTACCAACCCGGAAAAGTCAAATGCTACGCGGCATGCTTAACGGCTCTACGCCACCGTCGAGGAGGCGCAACCGCGGAACGGTCGAACATGCAAAATCCACGAGCGGGCCCAGCAACCCGAGCAGGCATAAAAAAACGGCGATCCAAGATCACCGTCCTTAAAGTTCAAGATTGGGCTGAGGCTATTTGGCTCTTTTTTGAACCAATTCAACCAATGCCGCGGGAGAGGAAAACTCACCCTCCACGGTGGTGGTCGGAAACAACAGTTTAGGTACGACGCCTTTACCAATCCGTTTGTACAATTGAACGTGCTTACTGATGTACTTACCGGCCGCTTCTTTCCGCAACTCGGCATCGACTTTCTCTCGACCCAGCAACGAGTCCGCCTTTGCTTTCGCTTGTGCGTAACGAGGGCAAGCAGCGCCTTCAAACATCCAATGGTGAAATTCTTCGAATTTCTGAGGGTCCAATTTCCAGCAAGCGACCGCTAATTTTGCCAATTCGCAGGACTGCCCAAAATTCGCACCCGTTCGAGTTATTGCGCTGTTGCAATTGGTGTTCAGGGGAACCGGCAACACGATGACTGCCAAATCATCACCCATCGTCTCGCAGGCACCCTCGATTGCTCGATGGGTTGCTCGGCAGTGCGGGCAAGCGTAGTCGTAAAGCTCCACAAAAATGTACTTGGCATCGGGCGAACCGAGCAGCGGCCATTGCCGCGGATCCAACCGCAGGTTGCCCTTCACAGAGACCATGCGACGTTTCGGTTTCTTGTCAGCCTGCTTGTCGTCTTCCTGTTTTTTCTCTTCCTGCTTTTTCTCTTCCTGCTTTCCTTCTTCCTGCTTTCCTTCTTCCTGGGGTTGGTAAGTCAGCATAGCCGTCGTGGAGAACATGCCGAGCAGGGAAGCGACGCCGTGAAACGATGAGCGGGAACCGCTTTTAACGGTATCGTTTTCATCTCCTGAGGGAGATTCGAACATTTCACCATCTTCTTCCAGAGGTGGCGCGAAGAACTCGTCATCCGCGGGAGCAGAAAGCTCGCTATCCTCAGAGGTTTTTTCCTGCGTCTGTTCGTTATGGTCAATGATCGTGAATTTTGGGGGTTCTTCGGCAAAAATCTGACCGACGATCAAGGCCGCCGTTCCGCAGCCAGCCAAGCCGATCGAAGCAATCGTCAAGGGCGTCCCAAACGGACGCTTCATCAGCAACGCGGTTGCGATCACCAAACCGCAGGTATGAGCACCTAAGCACCATGGACAATAATGCCCAATCGCAAACGCCTGCAAGCCAATAAACCAAATTGCAGCCATGCCTGCGGCGATGCCGCAGAATCCAATCATCGCCCAAGAAATTTGGCGTGCGGTATCACGCACACCCGCAAAAAAGATGGCGGAAAGGGCAAGCAACATCACAAAGTAATTGGCAGCAGCCAAAATACTCACAGGAATGCCCATCCACTTGGAATATTTACTGGTCAATACATGCGAACAGTCAAACGTGCCGCCTCCGCAACCTGCGACTTCGCTGGAGGTCAACGTGGCATACGCGAGGTAGCAAGAGATTCCAAACGCGATAGAAGCAGGCACAAACAAGAGCAGAGAGAAGGCCTTGCCCGGGTTGGGGCCTCGCAGAATTTTTCCCAGCAATCCTTCGCCCGCAGATACCAACAAGTCGACTTTATCGCTTGCGGTTCGATCTATGGCTTTCGCTGCCAACATTTTCCGGGAGGGGGCCCCGGTATGACTTGAAAATTTAGGGGTATGCATTTTTTAGCCGTGGCGTATTTCGGTTCAGTGCCAATCGGGTAATTAGCACGTATGGGGGTAACATGTCAGGCGGCGAACCGATCTTTCAAATTTTAATTGACTGTTAAGGAAAATGACCTATAAGTTCTCCATTTAGGCCAATAAACCAAGGAAACTCAGCGGGTTAATTGGGTTAGGAAAGCTGGTTGTTTGGAGAAAATCCACCCTCATTCCATCCCCTAAAACCGTCATCATACCATTCCAACGTAGGCTAAAACGTTAGTTTAAGCACCTCGTTTCAGGTTTTTCTACGTATTAAATCTTACCGCCAACGAGTCTATCGGTGGCGACGAAACAGGCGACCGAAACGGCCGCCACCAAGAATCAGCCGGGTACCGTGAAGCCAATGTCGGGGGCCTCTTACGTACAGTTTGGGGGGGAGGCAGATCTACGCCTTGGGTAATGCAACGCAGACTTCCTATTTCTGTTACCGCCACCATACGTTTTACCATGCAAAAAAATCAATAGCTTCGCGCAATTGCTGGCATTTTCCCCGGTTCGTCGGAGGAGCCGCCTTGCGGGGCCTCGAGCTTTCGGCGAGCGAGCGGGACTGAGTGCAGCGACACAGATTGCCAAAACGTGGCAATTCCATCGTCCTCAAGGTGCCGCCGAGTGCTGCCCCCTCCTTCCCCAAACGGCCCTCACGCTCGGTCCCGGCCTCAAATAGACTTCGCCATTCAATATTTGCCGGTATATTGGTGGCGAGTTGCAACGCACCCTACGCATCGGCTTTTAAGCAAAATTCTCTTGTCGAATCAAACGGATCAACCCGAACCCCATTTAGGCCTTTTCGGCGCGACCAGCGTCGGCGTGGGAGCCATTGTAGGCGGCGGGATTTTGGCACTGGCAGGTACCGCATTTGCCGTCACAGGCCCCTCCGCGATGCTTGCTTTTCTGCTGAATGGTTGTATCGCAATGCTGACGGCCCTGAGTCTCGCCGAGATGGCTTCTCGATTTCCAGAATCTGGCGGCACCTACACTTTTTCAAAAAAAGTACTATCCGTTGAAGCGGCTTTCTCTGTCGGCTGGTTTGTCTGTTTTGCCTCCATCGTGGCAGCCTTGCTTTACGCGCTTGGTTTGGCCTGGTTTTTGATAATTTTCATCCGGGAATTACTGGGAGCTGCCGCCCCGCAGTGGCTGGACCACCAACTCTCCGAACCCGGGTTGGCGATGCTAGTGACTCTCGCCACCAGCTTGGCTCTGATCATCAAAGGCAGTGGAGGCGGTAAGTGGACCAATATCGCGAAATTGATTGTGTTCGGTATTCTGGTGGTTTCTGGTTTGACGTTTGCCGTCCAGCAACCGGTAGCCGATACGCGAGTTGCATTAACGCCTTTTTTCGAGAATGGCTTCTCAGGCCTGTGTGCCGCGATGGGTTACACCTTTATTGCTCTGCAGGGGTTTGACTTGATTGCGGCCGTCGGCAGTGACGTTCGGAACCCGGCCAAGAATATCCCGCGGGCGATGATATTGAGCCTGCTGATTGCCTTGGCAATCTACATACCCTTGCTGTTCGTTATCACGACCGTTGGGCTGGCGCCCGGTGAATCGATTGCAGCGTCCGCGCAAGCCAATCCGGAAGGCATTGTCGCTAGTGCAGCTGAGCAATACTTGGGTGAATTTGGCTATTGGCTCGTAGTGATCGGTGCCATCCTGGCTATGTTTTCAGCATTAGAGGCTAACCTTTACGCGTCCTCTCGAATCATATTTACGATGGCTCGGGATCGCACGTTACCCTCGCCCTTGAGTCGCAGAGATAGCGGAGGAAGCCCTGTCGCCGCCGTCATCGCTGCAGCAACGGTTATCTGCAGTCTTATTTTTTTGGTCAGGGATGTTGCTCTGGCAGGTGCCGTATCGAGCCTGATTTTTCTGCTGACGTTTGCTTTCTCCCATTGGATTAGCATTCTGGTACGTCAACGAAGTGGCAACCGTCCTCCCCCATTCCGAACCCCGTTTTTCCCAATCATCCCGGTGACCGGCGGACTGGCCTGCTTGGCTTTGGCAATTTTTCAAAGCGTCACCGTTCCCGCCGCCGGAATCATCGCGTGTTGCTGGCTGGCTTTAGGTTCCGTGCTTTTTCTTTGGCTGTTTGCCAGCCGGGCTAGAATTCGCGATGCCACCACGGCGGCTATTAACCCTGAGTTGATGCGGCTTCGTGGCCGCTCGCCATTGGTGTTGGTACCGATTGCCAATCCAGAAAGCGCGGAGGCCCTGATCACTCTGGCCAATTGTTTGGTACCCCGTAACATCGGACGCGTGATGCTGCAGAACATCATCGTGGCTCCCGAAGATTGGGATCCCAATCAAGATTTGAGGCCCACCCAAAACGCCCAAATCGTGATGCAAAAAATCCTCGCAACCTCGTCCAACCTAGGGATTCAGGTCGAAGCTCTGACTACCGTCGCCAACAACCCCATGCCAGAAATCGCGAGGGTCGCTGCTTTGCATCGCTGCCAATCTATCGTGATGGGACTTAGCGAAATAACGGACGACCAAAAGATCCAGAAGATGGAAAAACTGTTAGCCACCATCGATATGGACGTGTTAATCTTGCGAGCGCAGCCCAACTGGGAACTGGCAAATGCCGAACGTATTCTGGCTCCCGTCACAGGGCGGGGGGGGCATGAATTTTTGATGTCAGGAGTGTTGGGCAGCCTATCACGCAAGGCAAAACGCAAAATCACCTACTTGAAAATAGTTAAACCGGATACCGGGGAAACGGAACTGGCTCGCGAAATCCGCAGCCTTCGAGAACTCTCCGAGGACCAACTCAGGCACCAAGCAAAAGTCGAGGTGATTCGCCACGAAGATCCAGCGGCGGCCATTTCTGAGCGTGCGGATGCCAGTGACCTCGTCATTTTGGGTGCTACGCGAACGGGCGAAAAAGAAACCGTCATCGGCGGGTTTACCAAACGCATTGCCAAAACAACGCAAAGCCCCTTGCTGGTGTTGAGCAGTCGAGACCGCTTCTAACGTCACCCCGAGTTAGCTAAAAAAAACCAGATCATTAACCCCACCGCGAGTAGAATCCCGATAGAAACCGCCCAGCTAATTCCCGGCGAAAAGGGTTTAGCCTTGGCGGGTTCGGGCAAAGCCGCAGCGGTTGGCACCGTTGGCTGAGTTTCCGCAGGCGTCGGCGGACTTGCCTGCCCCATCGTTCGCAGCGCTTGCGCCACCTCACCGGGAGTTGTAAAGCGACCGCTCGGCTCACTCGCCATCATTTTCTCCAGTATCTCGGCTAAGCCGTCGGGCAGGTCCGAACGAAACCGAGTGACATCCGGCATGGCAGAGGGTTCGCTCGGCGGCGCTCCAAAATAAGGCGGACGATTGGTCAGCATGAAGAAAAGCGTGCAACCCAAACTGTAGATATCGGAACGGATATCCACCGAACTCGCATCCTCAGCTTGCTCAGGGGCGATGAACCCTTCTGTACCTAGCGAGATATTGCGGAGGGTTAACAACGTTTCATCGGTTACGGAATCCGTTTCACCTGCCTCTAAATCTTTGCGGAATTTTGAAAGCCCGAAATCAAGAATCTTGACAATGCCATCCCCGGTGAGCATTAAGTTTTGGGGTTTGACATCGCGATGGATCATCTTGCGTTCATGCGCGTGCTGCAAACCATCGGCGGCTTGGCAGGTGTAATCAACTGCTTTTTCTGCCGGCAAGGGGCCCCAGCGGTTCACCATCATGCTGATGGATTCCCCATCCACAAACTCCATCACCAACATATGCAAATCGCCACACTGCTCGGCATCGAAAGCCGTGACAATATTAGGATGCGACAAACGCGCGGCAGCACGCGCCTCTTGGGCAAAACGTTTGACTGCCTCTGGGTGATTAATCAATTCAGGGCGAATCGTTTTCAATGCGACAATCCGCTTCATCACCCGATGGCGTGCCTTGAAAACCTGCCCCATGCCTCCCTCCCCCAACTCGGCGATGAGCTGATACCGAAAATTTTCATCCAGCTCAAATGGATCCTCGGAAGTACGCGGCCCCTTTTGTCCTTCTACATATTCAATGTTTTCCAACCGCTCAACCAGCGGATCGTCGGTGGTGCCTTGCGCCAGTTGCTCGACACAGGCCTGACAACTCTCAAGGTGCTCCGCCAATTCCGATAATCGCACGCTGGAAACCCGGCCGTTCGCAAAATCAGCCAGTTCTTTTGCCGTGGGGCATGGTCGCTGAGTGCCCGTCATACAATCGCTCCCCTGATGTGCCTAGTTCCCCACTGACAACACCAATGGGACCGTTCTTGAAATCTTAGCGAATGCAATCTCGCATCAGTTAGTCTTGCCAATCCACCAGACCTTCACTGACTTGCCGTAACTGACTGAGCACACGAGATTTCGCGACGTACACAGCATTGACCGAGACGCCTAATTCCGTAGCCGCTTGCTCCGCCGACTTACCGTCCATGGTCACCGCGCGAAATGCATCCCAAGTGGCGGGGCGGACAGTCGGTCGAATTTTTTCCAGCAATTGTTGCAAAATGTACTGGTCATGCTGCTGGTCCCAACGGCGACTCATTTCGCTATCAGGATCTCCCAACTCACCCATCATTTGCCCAAAATCACTGCCACCAACGGCTGGGGATTTGGAAAGATTTTTACGGCGATAATTTTGCCAGCAGAAAATAGTGATTCGCTTCAACCAATTTCGGAAAGATCCCGTTCTTTCGCGTTGAAATTCCGGTAAACGACGCAAAACCACGGAGATAACTTCCTGGGTGACGTCATCTCGCTCTTGGTCGCGCACGTGCTGTGTATGCAGCCATATGCGAATCAACGGAGTGTAAAGATCGACAAATTCTCGCCACGAATCTGTACCGGCATCTGCTTTCAGCGAGTCAAGAAAACTAACTGACGTTTCAGCCATGCTAACCCTCGAGTTTGAGTAATTTGGCGAACGCACTGATTGCGAGTTGGTAGGTTTCCTATATCCTAGTCAAAAACGTTCCTGTCGGCGATTGCCCTGAAAGGTAATCGCCAAGTTCGACATATCCTCAAGTAAGCCCGTCAAAAAGCGGATAAAACCGCGGACTGAACTTATCTGGGCCATTTCGGGAGTAGAAGGAACGAGGGATTTGCATAGCCCTTAAAGGAATAATCTGATGAATGTGATACGTACTGGATTGGTACAGCTTCTCCAAAACAACACTTGGCTCCCATATTCTCTGGGCTCATTTGTATTGGGCAGTTTCGTTCTGCACAAATTTCTCGCGTAAAATCGCCGCACTGAGACAGTGCTTGGAATCATCTAGGATTCGATGTTTTTTGAACTTTTCGCCCGCCGCACTCAAAACGCGTTGAGCATCTTTTGTTAGACTGTTTCAGGCCTTGCCGAACCGGCCGCCTTAAACTTCCGGCCGCCTTGAAGTTTCCAGACCAAGGCTTTCTGTCAAAAAACTCGGAGCCCTAGCTATGCGATCTTCCGCCCGCCCATCTCGCCGCACCTTTGTTCAAACTGGCGGAGCCGCCTGCTTACTTGGCTCGGCATCTCTTAGTCCGCTCATGGCAAAAACGGGTCGCACCGCCCCGCCACGTCCCCGAGAGACCGAACCCGTGATTCTTAAGTCACTAAAAATTGGCATGGTGAAAGTCGATGGCAACCTAACCGATAAATTTCGAGCGGTACAAAAGGCTGGTTTCCAGGGCGTCGAATTAAACTGTCCCGGCTTCGACGTCGCTGAGGCCAAAGCCGCCATTGCCGCGACGGGACTCCCCGTAGACGGCACGGTTTGCTCCACCCACTGGAAGACAACTCACACCCATGCCGACGCCAACGTGAGAGCTCAGGCGCTCAAAGATCTGAAAACCGCGATTCGAGATACCCATGCCGTCGGTGGTAATACGGTTCTTTTGGTTGCCGGCGTCGGAGGCGATGGCGAAGAAGCGGCAATTTGGACACGGGCCGTCGAGAACATTTCGCAAGCCTTGCCCCTGGCGGCTCAACTTGGAATCACCATCGCAATTGAAAATGTATGGAACCGTTTCATGTACGATCACGGTGGCGGTTCCGAACAAACCGCCGATGCTTACGCAGCCTTCATTGACGAATTCAACTCCCCTTGGGTCGGCATGCAATTCGATATTGGCAATCACTGGAAATATGGCGATTGCGGATCGTGGATTCGCACCCTCAACAAAAGAATTGTCAAGTTAGACATCAAGGGCTACTCCCGTTCCAAAAACAATTGGGCCAAGCTGGGCGAAGACGATATCAACTGGCCTGACGTTCAAGCTGCATTAAAGGAAATTAACTTCCACGGTTGGGCCGCCGCCGAGGTGGGCGGGGGAGGACCTGCACGCTTGCAAGAAATCTCCCAGGCCATGGATGCCTGCCTTGGCCTAAATCCTGCTTGAATCGGTATCAACAAAACAAAGGCGGACTCCTGTCGGCCAGGCGATCCTCAGGAGCCTCCGCCGGCAGGGTCATTCCCGGGATTTCTTGCCATTGCTACCTAGTGTACGCAACAAGAAATCCTCGTACTTCTTCATTCGGTTGACGGTCTTTACATCGCCCCCTAAGCCATGCCCTCCCGTCGGGTCAAGAAACAATTCGACATGCGTTTCCTTACCCGCTTTGAGTAACTCACGATAAATGGCAACCGTATCCTGAAACAGCACATTGGTATCTTCCATACCGTGCACCAACAATAATTTGCCTTCCAGATTTTTTGCCAGCGGACGCAAAGAGTATTTCTTTTGATCCGGCTCACCTTTCCGGGAAGGTCCTACAGTGCCGGTCGTATACCACGAGTTGTAATTTTCCCATTCCGTGGGGCCGGCTCCCGCCATCCCAACCTGAAACACATCTGGCTCGGTATACAAACACATTTGCGTTTGAAATCCACCAAACGACCAACCGTGGATTCCCACTTTTGATTTGTCGGCAGCATAATTTTCAGTCAGGTATTTCACGCCATCGACCAGATCTTCGACCTGCGGTTTCCCGACTTGATCGTAATTCGCTTTCTCAAAAAGGCCTCCGTAACCAGACTGACCCCGCGGATCAATCACCACGGTCAAGTAACCATGCTTGTCAGCCATATGGCCCTGAAAGAAATATCCGTCACCGCGGTAACTTCCATCCGTAACACTTTTACGAGTCCCCAAGGGACCGCCATAAACGTAGATCAGCAGGGGATACTTCTTTTTGGCATTCTTTTTCCAACCTGGCGGCTTGAACATCATGCCGTGGATCGTGTGTCCATGACGATTTTCATAATCAAAAAACTCTGGCTTCCACTGAGTGAGTTCTTTGGTCTCCGCTGGATGGGAGTCCGTCATCACTTTCACATTGCCTTTTTCATTCTGCCGAATCAACTCCGGCAAAGCACCGTAGGTAACAAAATTAGAGAGCAGTTTTTTGCCGTCATCGCTAACCGCCGTGCTTGAATAAGTACCCTCTTTTTTCGACAGTCGCTGTAAATCCCCTGATTCCAAATCCAAAGCGTACGCCATGGTACGGGCGGGCGAATCCTTCGTGGCCGTCACAAATAAAGTTTTGTGATCTTTGGAGAAACGCAGCGGATAGACCTCGAAATAACCAGAGGTCAATTGCTTTACGCTTTCGTACAGAGGATCCAGCATATGCACATGGCGAAACCCGCTTTGTTCGCTAACAAAAACGATGTGTTTACTATCCCAAGCCCAGTCGGGAGAGACCATTCGCGGAGTATTGGGACCTCCATCATGTTTGAAGCGGTAGACAATACGTGCCTCATGCTCCAGCAACAGGGGATCACGATTACTGCCTGAGCTTCGGCGTCCTCGACCACGACTTTCGTCATCGTCACCTTCCTTGGTGCGTTTGGCCGCAGCCTTCCTGCGTTTGTCCGTGGCTGCCTTAACCAACTTCTTCAACGTCGCTTCATCAGGAAATGCTCCTACCCGCAACTGCACTTCGGCATTCTCTTGATCGAAAAAACAAAACGTCACCTGCTTGCTGTCAGGTGACCACTTGGGAGTACTGATCACGTCGCGCGGTTCATCAACTTCGTTATGGAAAATCTGAATCAAATCGGATTCTTCGGTCAAAGCGGTCGCCAAATCAAACAGATAGACGTGCACCTCCTGGGGCTTCGTCTCATCATCCGAAACCGTACGCGAGATGGAATCGGCTTTCGCGAAGCGATCTCGGTAGCGAATAATATCTACCTTCCGCCCCCCCGAAGATCCGCGGTCTCCGGTCCGCCCCACCATGACAATACGCTTACCATCGTCGCTTAAAGAGTAACTGGAAAGTCTCTCTCCATCCGGCAAACGGGGATTCAGTTGCTGCACCACATGATCACCGAAGATCACCCGATAAATCACATTGTCAAGATTGTAGGTATACCCACTCCCGTCAGGTAAATAACTCACCTGAGACTCCCGAGCCAAGGTCTTGGTAAGTCGCTTCATCTCAGGTTTGGAGACGTCCGCGATTTGGTAAATTTCGCCCTCCGAAAAAACTAACATGGCGTTTTTTGTCGGATGCCACTGGAACCCTGTAATCCCCGAGTAACGAGGTGCATCGTCGTCGTCCGCATCCTCTTTCCCCACCTTGTTAATGATCTGCTTCTCTTCTTCAAGCGACTTTTTCGATTTGCTCTGCTTACTTTTTTTCTTATCGTCACTGGTTTTCGCGACGCCCTTCTTCAAGGCTTTTTTCTTTGCCCGACCTTTCTTGTCAGCGGCTTTCTT
>JAAEPL010000251.1 GCA_024232675.1 Planctomycetaceae bacterium | reverse complement strand
TTAAGCGTTAACTGTTTTTTAATCGCATCGGAATTCAACACCACAACCGTATTGGAATCCGACGAGTCCTTCGAATCGATCTTGCGAGTTGCCTCTGCCAATTCGTGGGCAAAATCCTCAGTGCTGGAAATAATCATGTAATCATCTTGAAATGCAATCGAGGGAGAAAAGTTATATTGGATTAAACCTTCATCCGCATCATCTTCACGAAGATAGTTTGCTGAGGTCACCCGGTAATTCTTTTCCTTCATGGTCTGCACATCAAACTGGGTCATATTCCCGTTTTCGCTTAAGTTCAGCAGCGTGATAAAGCTGTTAAAAGAAATTCGAAAACGCGTTTCCCGTTGCGGGTTCTGCAGTCGACCGATCAAGGCAAACGCCGGCAGCTTGATATCGGGATTCACACCGGCAGTATAATCCTGCTCCTTGGCAACCAGCAGCAAACCCGGTTGAAGTGCGCCTAAAATATCCTCGCCAAAATCTGCCCCTCCAAAAAAAGTAGACAACTGGCTCTCTGTCAGAGACAAATCAGCAATCACATTTTCAGGAAACAGCTCTTCTTTGGCCAACCACCAACGCCCGAGGTCGCGGTAAGTTACAACCTGCCCAAGTAGGTCCGGCACCTCAATTAAAGGGGGTGCCTGACCTAAAGCCTGATTTCCAAAATAGAATTCACGAGTCTCACGAATAGACTGCCCATCAAATGGAAGACTGACATGCAACATCAGCTTTTGATTATCAAATCCAAAATCGCCGCTCACGAATTCGGCATCTTCCAGAGCTTCGAGAATCCCTCCAAATAACAACTCAACGGCTGGGTTATCAGTGCGACCGGCGAATAGGGCATCAGTGTCCGGGGCAGCACGCAAAACTTGCAAATCAACCCAAGCCCATAAATCACCCGAAGAAGACTGTTTGGATTTGGCCTCCTTGAATGCCTGGGAGGAGGCCAATGTCTCTGGCAATACTTTCCCGCGTTCCAATCCGTCCCGCAGATTATTAACCATCTGACGGATAAAGGTCTCTTGGTTGGAAATCAGAAACCACTTACCAAATCGCCCAACGATCAGCCCGTCGAGAACTGCTAATTTACCCTTGCGGAAGGTTTTTATCTCATACGCGTCATTACCCACCTGCTGCTTGAGGAAGCCCAGTACTTCCCCCGCCGTTTTTTTCAGTAAGGCTTCGTCGTTGGAATGAAACGCAAGTCCGAACGATTCCGTCGCCAAGTCCGCACCTAAAAACAGGCCCCCTTGAGTAAGCTGCTTTACAGTTGGCAACCACTTCTCACCCACCCTCGCTTCAAGAAAAGCCAAACCAATCCGCAACTGCTTCATGCCCGGAGCATTCAGCCCTTGCTTAACCGGTGCCAACGTGGCGATTTTTTCCCGCAGAGGATGGTCGATTAATTTTTCGACGACAGCTTGAGGCTGCCCGATTTCGACGTAGAAATTCGTGCTTTTGGGGAATAATAAGGCTCCCTCCATGTCGGTTGTTTGCCAAGCACCAAGCGGGGAAGCACCGACGAAAATCATTAGAAAACCGGCTAATAATCGCCCCAAACGGGATCGGCGTTGCGATGACTTTCGGTGGTTTCTCGAGTGCATTTGAAATCTTTCCGTTTTATTAGGCGGCACTACAAATTTGAGAAACTCGGATCGCAAACTTGTTAAAAAACATGAAGGAATGGTAGCGATGGCTTAGCTCCTGCCGATCTTTCTCTCTAAATTACTTGCTGGCGATGCGCCCCGTTTCAGAAATCGTAACCGATCTGGCGTGTTTGGAAAAATAAAACGTAAACTAGTCATCCTTGAATACCCGCAACGCCGCAGGGAAAACCGGCCTAACTTTCACAACAGATACTCTGCAAGTGACTGCCCGCGTTCGGCTATACTAGGGTTTCATCCGATATTTTTACGATTGGCGAAAAACGATGAAGTTTGGTTTCCTTGGTATTGGCTTACTTGTGCTGTTGTGGACAACCGCTCTGCCAGCCCAGTCACTCACCGAAAAACTTATGGCAGAAGATCCTGCCCGACTGGCAGAGGAAGCTAGGGAGCGGGGCGACATTGTGCGTGGCGCTATCCTTTATCACCAAGCTAATACCAATTGCGCCAAGTGCCATCGCGCGTCCGCCGCGCAGGAACGCTTTGGCCCCAACCTTAGTGAGCTTTCTCAGGACTCGGCCGATCTATCGATCGTGGAGTCGATCCTGAGCCCATCCAAGGTGATCAAGGAAGGTTACGAAACGATTGTCGCCAGCACCCTAGACGGCGCCGTGCACTACGGGATGGTAGTGGAAAAGAATGCCGACCAGATCATCCTGCGTGATCAATCAAATATTGATCAGTTAATTACCATTCGCACGGAGGATTTGGACGAACTTCAAACCGGTCGCAAATCCATGATGCCCGAAGGATTGGCAGATCAACTTGCCAACCGTCAACAATTCCTCGATCTAGTTCGCTACGTGATCGATATCAAGGAGCGTGGTGAGTCGACTGATGAACAAATCGTCAAAGGCGCTCGCCTAAGGCGTCTCAGTGATCCTTTGGAAGCTCGCATTCTGATGCATGAGCATCAGTGCCAATCTTGCCATGGCGGCACCGCTTTCACAGGCGTCATCTCGGATCGCCAACCGCCCAACTTAAAATGGCTGGCCAGTCGCCTCCAGCCTGCCTATCTCGAGTCCTACATTGCGGATCCGCATGGAACCCAACCCGGGACATTGATGCCTCAAACATTAGGGCATCTCAAGCAGGAGGAAGTGGCCACCTACGCCGAGGCGATTACGCATTTTTTGCTTGCGTCATCCGCCACAACGGCTGCTCCCATGCCTGCCGATGCGACGGCTATTTCCCCTGGCTACGAACTATTCCAATCTGCGGGGTGCGTCGCCTGCCACGCACCACGCAACGAGGATGGGACAGAACAACCATTAGAAAGTAGTTTGCCGTTAGGCGATCTCAACTCGAAATACTTGCTCAGCGGGTTGGTCGAGTTTCTCGAGGATCCACTCAAATCACATCCCAGTGGACGCATGCCAAATATGCAACTGACTCACTACGAGGCAGTCGAGCTGGCAAATTTCCTTTTACAAAACCCTGCCACTCCCTCCCCTTTGTGGAAACTCGATCCGGCAAAGGCAGCGCAAGGAAAGGCGTCGTTTCTACAGTTGGGATGTCATCGTTGCCACGATAACATGGTGGATTCCCCACCCGCGACCCTCACCTCTGCAACGATTTCGACGCTCCGCCCGGGCAAAGGTTGCTTGCACGCATCGCCAGCCAAGCAGAACTCAACCGCACAGATTCCCGATTATCGTTTCACAGATCAGGAACGGGACCTGATAAATAGTTACATCAGCAACCACGCTCGTGAAAATCTGGCTTTGACCACAAACGATCGAATCGACGTTAATCTGCGGACTTTTAATTGCATTGCTTGCCACGACCGGGATCAATTAGGCGGT
>JAAEPL010000250.1 GCA_024232675.1 Planctomycetaceae bacterium | reverse complement strand
GACCGCAAAATGAGAAAAGTGAAGCTGGACGAAGTTCGGATTGATCACCAGCAACTAGCAGAGTTGATTTTGACGACCGAGCGACTGGACGAAGAATTAAAAATACTGAAACAGCAACCGTCGGTGGAAGAAGTAATTTTGCAACAGACGGTTGACCGGGAGATGCAGCAAAAATCTTCCCAGACGGACGCTGGCGGTAAGGTCCCCTGAAAAAGAAACGCCACTATCTAAGGCCAATGGCACCGCAGATCCTATTCCAGCTCGGCGTTCCAGTACGCTTCGCTGAGGAATTTCTTCCAGCTTTCAAAACGCATCGAATGTCGAGAGTAGGCAGGGCTCCAAGAGGGGCGCTCCGGTTGCTTCTTTAAACGCATGCCTGCTCGTTCGGGTATGCGATCCGCTTTTGAGTGGTTGCAGGAAACGCAAGCCAAAACGCAATTTTCCCAAGATGACTTACCTCCCTGAGCACGCGGTAAAACATGGTCAATCGTCAAGTCATCGGGCTTGGGTTGCACGCCGCAGTACTGACAAGTGAATTTGTCTCTCTTGAAGATATTGCGGCGACTAAAAGTAACCGAAGCTTTGGGTAACCGGTCGAAGGAGACCAGCGTGATGACTTCCGGGACACGAAACCTCTGTGCGACAGCCTGTACAAAAGGTTCGTCATCGTTAGGGATTAACTCGGCCCAATCGTCCCAATCGAATAACTGATAAGAATCCGGGCAGACGACGCGAGCGGTTCCCGCAAACACCATCGTGAGAGAACGAGCTACAGAGGTCACATTCACGGGTTGCCAGTTCCTGTTCAAAACCAACGTAGGTCGTTGTAACGCGTTTGCAACCACGATGTCTGTCTCCT
>JAAEPL010000249.1 GCA_024232675.1 Planctomycetaceae bacterium | reverse complement strand
GTCTTGCCTCAACAAGTGGCTCCAGTCCAATCCCAACCCGGTACGGTTTACGGAACTGGCCAGTAGCCCGTTCCATTGGGGCACGACTTCAAGCCGAATCACCGGCGGCACGGGCAGGCCGAAAAGCAAGGCTCGTAGCCTCCGCATCTTCTCGTAGCTCTCGAGCTGCTTGATAGTGTTGTTCTTGGCTGCGCAGTCGAGATTGCTTTAAAGGTGCAAGCCTTTGGTAATGCCCATCCTCTTTCATCTCATAGGCACTGACATTGTCATCGAAGTAGGAGTGCAGTGACTTTGAAACTTGGGCCTTACATTGGGGGTCAAGCACTGGCACCATCAATTCGATTCGACGATCCAGATTTCGCCCCATCCAATCCGCACTGGCAATGAAAATTCTTTGGTTGCCGCCATGTAGAAAATAGAAGATACGCGCGTGCTCTAGAAAACGATCGACAATACTGACGACGCGAACGTTTTCACTCAGCCCGGGTTCCCCCGCTCGCAAGCAGCAGACGCCGCGAATATTTAACTCAACCTGCACTCCCGCCTGCGAAGCCTCGTAGATTTTGTTAATAATTTGACGGTCCGTTAGCGAATTAAACTTGGCTCGGATGGATCCAGGTTGCCCATTCCTTGCGTTCGCGATCTCCACTTCGATCATCTCGACTAATTTACTGCGTAAGGCGATAGGCGCTGCGACCAATTGCTTCATGGGTTGCGGAATTGAGGAACCAGTGACCGCATTAAAAAGATTAACCGAATCCATTCCCAATTCAGGATTACACGTAAACAGGCTGATATCCGAATAAAGACGGGCCGTGGATTCGTTGTAGTTCCCGGTACCGAAATGCATATAACGTCGGATACCTTGGGATTCTTTCCGCACCACCAAACAAATTTTGGCATGGGTTTTCAATCCCCGCACTCCGTACACCACGTCCACACCCGAGTCTTCCAGTTTTCGCGCCCACTCAATATTTCTCTGCTCGTCAAAGCGTGCTCGCAACTCCACCACTACCGTGACATGCTTTCCAGCCTCGGCCGCCTTGCGAAGCGCATTGACGATCTCGCTATCGCGACTTGTTCGATAAAGTGTCTGCTTGATGGCAATCACCTTGGGGTCGGAGGCCGCGGCAACCACAAAATCGACAACCGGTTGGTAATCCTGGAACGGATGAAAAAGCACCCGATCCTTTTCGGCGATAATATCGAAAATGTTTTCGTCGGCGGGGAATTCTGGCGATGCTTGTGGCGGCCAAGGTTCAAATTTTAAATCCCGATAACCTTGCACAGAACAAATCGACATTAACGCGCCCAAGTCCATCGGCCCGGGTACCCGGTAGACCTGATCGTCCTCAACCACCAAACAGGTTTTCAAAAATTCCGTGGAGACTTCGCTGGCATCCGCCGAGACTTCCAAGCGGACACAGTCGCTGGTCCGTCGTTCCAATAACATTGATTTCATACCCGCAAGCAGATCCGCCGCCCGCTCGTCCAATTCCACATCCGCGTTTCTCATCGTGCGAAAGGGAACCGTTTCGAGTACTTTTTGATTTGGGAAAAGTTGGTGAGCGAATAATGTAAGGAGGTCTTCCAATAACACAAAATGCACGCCCTCATCCGAGGGCACCGTCCAAATACGGCTCAGGCCACGTCGCATGGGCAAGACGACAAAGCGTTGCTGTAGGGAATCCTGCTCGGTTTCTCCACCGAGGACCGTCCCCTCCAAACGCACGCACAGGGCGTTGGTGGCACCGATCATTGCTGGGAAGTTATAAACATCATCCACCGCAATCGGGCTGATAACTGAAGAGACCTCCTCTTCAAAAACGCGGGTGAGGTGAGACATTTGCTGAGAACTCAACTCATCCAACTGCAAACGCTTTACTCCCCGTTGTGACAACGCATCCAAAATCCGATCCAGCCATTCGTATTGCAATACAACCATTGCCAACACACGATCACGAATGGCAGCCAGTTGCTCAGCGGGACTCCACCCCCGAATGTCAGTATTGTCCGGAGTGCGTTCCGCCTGAATCTGAAGTCCGCCGACACGGACCATAAAGAATTCATCTAGATTAGACGCGCTGATCGCCAGAAATTTCAGCCGCTCCAACAACGGAATATTTTCATCGGCAGCCTGATCGAGTACCCGGTCGTTAAAATCAAGCCAACTCAATTCGCGATTGTAATACTGGTAATTTTTGCTCATGGTCAATCCAATTTTCTTTCCGAGATGCTCTCCGATGGCACCGATGTCAGCTCAGGCTTGATTCCAAAAATGTTTTCAAAAAACACCCGCTCTCGCCTCAACTCTAACTGCTCGAGAGATAAATCTGTCATCCCCGGCACGTAAATTCGCATCACATTCCCCGAAACTTCACTTTCAATCTCTTTTACTCGCTGACTACGCGATGCGTCCAGCGATTTCGCCACTCTTAAAATCGCGCTCAACTTGGATACGCTGGCCCGGTCATCCCGTTTCAATTGTGAATAAACCTCATGTCTCAATTGAGGCAGGGCACGACGATGGTAGCGTGCCACCAAGCCTACGAGTGCGAGATCGCGTGAACTCAAACCGAAAAAATTCGCATTCCGGATGATGTACATCGAATGTTTGTGGTAGCTGCGTTCACTGATGGCCCGTCCCACTTCATGCAGAATGGCTGACATGCGTAACAGCAATAACCAACGTTGATTGAGTTGGTGAAGTTCCGTGGTTTGGGCAAACAACTGGGTAGCCAACTGGTCCACATGACATGCATGCGGTTCGTCAAAACCAAATCGACGGCCAAAGGTCATGGCACCCGCGACGATTTGTTGATCAGCCTGTCCAATCACGTCGTCGCCCGACAAAAAGTCCTTCACCAATCCTTCTCGCAAATTCACATTAGCGACATGTAAACTTTCCACTCCCAACCGTTTCGCGAGGTGCAGGTTGACTAATAAAGCGGGAGCCAGTGACTGCGATTCACTGACGCTTAGATGATATTTCTTGACCAGTAAATCGGGCGTTGCCGCCAGCGTCTGCCGGGTAAACTCCGAAAACTCCTTAATGCCGATGGGCACCAAAACGGCTCCCTGCGAATTGCCAGTAATCTGCGAAGCGGCCAACCGCATCTCGCCCCCCATGACCACCAAATGACGCACTTCAGCCTCTCGAATCGCACCAATCACCTGGTTGCCCGTTTTTTCGATTTGCGATTCGATAAGCCGATCGGAACTAGCCAGCGGAGTTTGCAAAGCTTCCAGCGTCTTGATGAGTCGCAAGGCCCCCAAGCGATAGGTGTTGGCAAAGCTAACAGAACCGTCTTCCATCACGAGAATTTCAGTCGTGCCTCCACCCACCTCACAAACAATGGTTTGTCCCTGATTTAATTGTGGGTAAGTATCAAGGATCGGCTTGATGCCGATAAAGGTGGTACGGTGCAAGCTGGCTTCGTCGAAGGGTTCGATAGCCAAACCCGTTGCGATGTAGATGCGATCGGCAAAGGCCAAACGATTATCGGCCTCTCGAACTGCGCTGGTGGCAACCACCCGGATATCGTCGGGATGATCAATGCCATATTCCCGTAATTTTTGTTGGTAAACCTTCAACACATGGACGCAATCCTCGATGGTCGCGCGACTGATCTCTCCGTGCAAAAAAGAGTCACGTCCAAGTTGCACCGCTTGGGATAACGACTCCAGTTCATTGGTTACGCCGCCTTCCCGAATCTCTGCAATCATCATGCGAACCGAAGTCGCCCCAATATCGATGACGGCAACCACGCGTACTTCAGGGGGCTCTGTTCTAAAATGCGATGTTCTTTCCATTTCAATATTGTATCCCGTTGCTCCTTGCCTCGGTCAGTGCTTCCCATGTTTGTCGAAAAACGGGTGAAATTCCTGTAGCTCGTTCCCCGCCGCAGCTCCTTCAAACCGTTGCCTTAACCGCCTCTTGTGCCCATGCCGCCGCGCCCATGACCGCCGCATCATCTCCTAGCTCTGCCGGTACGACCTTGAACACATCCCGGTAAGCGGGCAGGACTCGAGAATTGACGCATTTGGTAACGTTCGTAACAAAGAACTCAGGCATGGCTTCCACTAAACCGCCGCCCAACACAATCACGTCCGGCGCCATCAGGTGGATCATGGTTACGACACCCGTTGCCAGGTGCTTAATGGCTGACTCCATAATTTTCTTGACAGCCTGGTCTTCCTTTACAGATTTTGCCAGAGCGCCGCTGCGAATGTTCGCGATATCGGTACCTGTATCCTTGAGCAGGAAGGGAGCCTGTCCTCGATACGCGGCTGCCGCGGCTTCACTGGAGATTGCCAATCGGCTGCACAGCGATTCCAAGGTGCCACAGTTACCAGCCCCGTCCATAGCGCCCTCGGAACTGATTTGGATATGTCCAATTTCCATGGCGGTGCAGTTTTTACCTTGGATAAGCTTTCCCTGATAAACGCAGCCTCCCCCCACTCCGGTGCCCGGGAAAATACCGACTACGCAATTAGCGTCGCGTCCTGCTCCAAATCGATACTCACCGTAAACACCCACGTCCACGTCATTCCCCACAATTGCGGGGCAGTTAAACTCCTTTTGGAGCGTCTCTTTGATCGGCACATTCTTCCAACCCAAATTGGGTGCTTCGTGAATGATCCCCTGCTGGATATCCAGAGGTCCGGGGCAGCCGATCCCAATACCAGCCAACTGGCGGGGCTCGACACCGGCGTCGGCCAAGGCCTCGCGGACGACATTAACGATTCGCTCCAACCCGGCTTTCTTACCCTCATAGCCCTTGGTCTTTTTGCGGGCCCGTCCCGCCACCTGAAAACTGGCATCGTAGACCACCGCCAACATCTTGGTGCCGCCAAGATCAAAACCCACCCAATAGTCACCTGCCTGACCCATAAAGGACCCGTCCCTTTCGTGATTACTTGACCATTCCCGATCTATGTCGATATAGTACTCTTGTCGTTATATTACTCTATTAGCTGAAATTGTCATGACACGATGTTCGTATGCCACCTGTCGTAATTGATTTAACCAAAGCGGTCGACCCGCGAGATGTTGTTCATCGCGTCGTTGCCGCCCTGGCCGATGGAAAATTGGTAGCGATGCCGACCGAAACGGTTTACGGTGTAGCCGCCAGCGCGCTGTCCACCGAAGCCGTTAACCGCTTGTTGGACGCCAAAAATCGGGATGGCAAGCCTTTAACGTTGGCCATTAAAAGTGCTGACGACGCCCTCGATTACGTGCCTGATATGTCACCGCTGGCGCAACGCCTGGCACGTCGTTGTTGGCCAGGCCCACTTACCATGGTCTTGCCTGAATCGCACGATGACAGCGTGATCACTCGGTTGCCCAAGGAAGTTCAATCGGTCATCAAACTGGACGGAAAAGTCGGCTTGCGGGTTCCCGGGCATGGCTTGACCTTACAAACGCTGCGGCTGTCAGCCGGTCCCTTGGTGCTCAGCAGCGCTAATATAAGCGGGCAACCCGCAGCCACGACCGCGGAAGAGGTAGTGGAACAACTTGGTGACTCAATTGATTTGGTTTTAGATGATGGTCCCAGTCGTTTTGGCCAATCTTCGACCGTAATCGATGTTGGGCCCTCTGATTTTCAAATCCTGCGAGAGGGGGTCATCAGCGAAGCAACACTCCAGCAATTGACTTTCTTCCTTGCCGTCGTGGTGTGTACGGGCAACACATGCCGCAGCCCCATGGGCGAAGCTATTTTAGCAAAATTACTGGCGGAAAAAATTGGCTGTGATGCCTCTGAATTGGCCGCGAAAGGTTTAGCCGTCAAATCTGCGGGGATCGCAGCCATGCCGGGCGGCCTGCCCTCCTTGCAGTCGGTAGAAGTCATGCGGGAAATGGGCGTCGATATTACAGACCACGCCAGCCAACCCTTTACCAACCAATTCGCCCGTAACGCCGACATGATACTTACGATGACCAGAGGCCACCGCGACGCCATCGTTTCGCAATGGCCGGAACTGGCTCCACGAACATTTTTGTTTAGCAATACCGAGCGGGACATCAGTGATCCCATCGGGCAAGCTCAATCGGTCTACGCAGATTGTGGCAACCAACTTTTGGGTTACGCCCCCCATTGGGTAGAACAAATATTAAATCAAGCCTTTCCGAAAGAATCATCATGAATATTGGTATCGGAAGCGATCACCGCGGCGTTGCCATAAAGACGAGGATTACCAACCTACTGAAATCCCATGGGCACACCGTCGAGGACTGCGGAGCGTACAATTCAGATAGTTGCGACTACCCCGACATCGCGCACGCAGTGGCCGCCCTTATTGCCGATGGCAAGGCGGAACGCGGCATTTTGGTTTGTGGAAGCGGCATCGGCATGTCCATCGCAGCCAACAAGACGACTGCGGTACGTGCCGCCCTTTGCCACGATCCCCATGCGGCGGAAATGAGCCGTCGGCACAATGACGCCAATGTACTGTGTCTGTCAGCAGATCATCTGGACACGCTTTCCACGGAAGCCTTCGATGCCATAATCGAGACTTGGATGGACACAGATTTCGAAGGTGGACGCCACCAAAGGCGAGTCGAAAAGATTACAACCGGCGCTAACTCTGCTTGCCATGAATAACGAAAATGAAGGCCTCATCCCACTCATCCGCATTGGGATCTTAACCATTTCAGATCGAGCGAGCCGAGGAGAGTACGAAGATCTTGGCGGCCCCGCTATTCACGATTACCTCAACCGGGTAATCGTCGAAGATTGGGCAGAAGTTGCGGCGGTCGTTCCCGATGAACGAGCGGTTATCGAGGAGACGCTAACGAAATTTTGTGATGTTGAGGGCTGCTGCCTGGTGGTCACCACCGGAGGAACCGGCCCGGCCGCAAGAGACGTCACGCCCGAAGCGACTGAGGCCGTCGTGGAAAAGGTATTGCCCGGTTTTGGCGAAATGATGCGGCAAGTCTCCCTGCAATACGTTCCCACCGCCATTCTCTCCCGACAAACGGCAGGCACACGTGGGCACTGCTTAATCATTAACCTACCGGGAAAACCCAAGGCGATTGCCGAGTGCTTAGATGCCGTGATGCCCGCCGTCCCTTACTGCATCGACCTAATCGGCGGACCCTACCTGACCACCCATGAGACGTTCGTTAAAGCGTTTCGTCCTAAATCGGGTTAGCACCGACAACCACTTCGCCAAGGGCACTCCCAAAACGCTCACCGGGTTTAGCCATCAAGCGACGCACAAACCCCAGGCCCCGATCCCCCGCCACCGAGGTGACGTTACCGACCGCTTTATCATCGCGAGTCAATTCCAGGCCGACTTCCGCAGATTCAACGCCCCACTCCAATCGCACGAAGAAGTAATTGACGTGCCCGAGCGCGTCGATACGAGCGACTGTTTCTTGGCCCAAATAGCAACCCTTGGTGAACGAGATAGCCTGCTCGTCACGACAGAATTCCTGGGGCAAATGTGCGGTGGTGACATCGGATCCCGTGACCGGAAATCGACTCACAAAACGTAGTTCATCAAATTGCTTTTGTGAGATCTCATGCATCCCACCATTCCACAGAGGTACGTTTTCTGATCGCTCAACCAGCATTAACCAATCGGGTTGTCCTCGCAGGCTTGTCGATACCGCCACCACACGATCACGCACCAAACCATGGGCATAAGCGACCCAATTGGGAAACGTCCGCTGGAACATTAGATCGATTCGGTCACCATTCGCGTACCACAGTTCATGGTTCACAGAGAGGTCTTCGATCCGTACATCCTCGGTGATGATATATTTTTCAAAGTGCTCCACCAAGGGTGTTTCCGGTTGCCCCACGAGCAATACGATTAAGTCATATTTGGACGCCAAGACGATGATGTGAGCCATCGTCTTGCCCTTCACATTCAACACAAACGCTTCACAACCTTGGCCCGGTTCCAGTGCCTTAATGTCTGCCGTGCAAAAGTTATGCAGCCACTTCTGTCGATCCCCGCCGGTCAATCGGAGTAAGGTTTGCTGGGGAATCCGGAAGCATTGCCCGGGATCTTTTTGTGGAAATTCAGACATTTATCAACAAGCCTCCAATTGCTTCAAACCAACTCGATGAGCATCCCGTAAAAGCAAGCAGGATTCTTTTTGATCAATCAGTTTTTGAATTTGGCTAGAATCATCAATATAACCGAAGCCAAATTTCTCAGTGGAATCCTGTGTTAACCGACTCGCCAAATAAACGTGATGACCGCGAAACACATCCGCCAAATCCTCGTCTATGTCTTGATGATCGGCATCGACCATGGGCCAAGTCGCAGAGGGTTTTCCACGCAACTCCGTGCACAACACAATGATGGCGTCTTCATTAGCCACCTTTGCAGCATTCAAGATTGCTTGCCGCAAATGCGACCAAGTTTGGCAACAGCTGGATTCGATGGATGCGACTACTAAATCGGCACTCGAACCAATTTTCAGCGCCCACGCTTCAGTGCCTATCTGTCCGGCTTTTTCTAACACCGCTTCACTGGCACCCACCAGCACCTGCAAGATCTCGTCTCCGGGGGCGGTCACGATACGCACCTGCCAAAAGACACCCAAATTATCGTCATACATGCGTTCCATGGCGGACGCATGTTCTGGCTTCATGCGGTCAAGATATTTTTTTGTTTCTTGATCGCAAAAACCAGCACAAAGCGAATTGCGTATCCGACCGCCATCCCCGGTTCCTATCGGTACCACCACATCAGCTTCAAAAAGTAACCGGTTGACGTAACAAGCCACCCCCTCGCGATCAACAAGCAAGTAAGCCTGCTGCTCACTGTCAGATGGGTCGTGCACCACAAAATCGTCCCCGGGGTCACCCTCTTGATCTGCACAGACGATCTGTATGTTCTCGCGTGCTATTCCTTGCGCGACAAATTGTGCGGCAACCAAGCGGGCCACTTCCAAACCACAAGGTGTATCCAACTCAACCGCAATGGCAATTCGGTCTTCGGCCAACACGGCCTGAGCGATGGGAGGGAAATCGACGGGTTCTGCGAATCCCTGGGCGACGGATTCAGGTAATTTCTCGGTGGCAATTACCGGCCATGGAAAATCCCCGCGAGGATCTATGACATGGCTTCCCTCCAGCTGGAAGAGATCTTTGCAGAATCGGTGTTCGGTCATGCTTTTCTTCTGTTCTGTCCGCCTCCTCCCCTCCACTAGGTCCTTAGGAAGAAAGCGTTTTTGTTTAGTCGGGCCTGCGCTGCGCCTGTCCAATCAGGCACCGAAATCTCAGGATTGGCAATATTCACTCGGTGGAACGACTGCTCTTTCCCGTTGTTTTTGAAAACGGTGCAGTTATTTGCCAAGCGTGATGATAGCGATGCCCGGAATAGCGAGTCAATGAGCCGCTTTTTGCTCGCTAAAAACGGTGTTTGCCGAATCCGGGCACTGGGGTCTAATGTGAGCTGTGGCGGAGCCCCTCGCCAGCACCGGAATTGCAATGAAAGGACTCATCGTGCAAAGTTTCTCCTCCCCCAAATACAGGCTTTTAGTGGCCTCGTTGGTGACTGTGTTGATCGCCGGGGCGATGCTTGGCTGCCAGAACCAAGATCAGGCTTCCAGCCTCGACGGAACTCGGGACTCGGCTCCCATGGACGGTCCCTCAGGAACAGAAATCGTCCACAGCACGCTACAAACCTATCGTACGGCCGAACGCTATCAGGATGCCGCAACATTTCGCATCAGCTACCAGTTGCTGGGAAAGTACCTAGAAGAACCACATCCATGGAGCGTCAGTTTCTGGCGTAACCAAGGACTGCAGGCCGATATTTTTGAGAGTCGCATCCGCGCTGACAATCAACAATTGGCTTGTTTTGTATTTGATTTTGCCTCCGGAAATCTGGATGACCAATGGCTCATACAGGAGCGGAAACAGGGCCTTCCCTTGGGCTCGCTTTTCCAAGACGGAATCTGTCGTCATTACATGACCGGTCACGACGACTTGCCAATTAAACCCAACCATGCGGTGGCAGCAGATGTATTCTTTCCGCCCACGCTAGCCCTGCTGACTGAGCAAACCGAATTAAAATGGCTAAGAGATGGGCAAGCCACTCGAATCACTGACGCCTCAATCCTAGGGAAACCATTTTATCAGGTGCAAATCGAGTATGAGCGAATGCTGTGGCAGGTCGTGATTGATCCCTCCACTTACTTAATTCGAAACATCACCTACCCGAACGAATTGCTGGACAGTCAATTACAAGACAATCCCGAAGTGAAACACTTGCAGGTTGTCGCCGATTTCACAAACGCCACACTGGAACCCACCTTTCAGTCGGTGGATTTCCAATTGGATATCCCAGCGGCGGCGAAGACCGTAAGAAACTTCATCCCGGTACCTCAGACGTTTCCCTCCAGTTATCTGGGCAAAACCATTCAGGCGATTGGTCTACGCAACTCACAAGATCAACCCATCGATCAAAAAGACTGGTCGGGTAAGGTCAATTTACTTTGCTGGACGAATCAAGCCATCAAAGAGAAAGATCTGCTGGCAACCCTGAAAGAGTTACAGGAGAAATTGCCGGCCAGCGAATACTCAATTCACCGCATTGAAATCGTTAGCGGTACATTACCGGGAAATCCTGCCGTGACGAAGCAACTCACGCAACTGGAGCAGACCGACGGCATTCCCACGTTGGCAGATTACACTTTTAGCTGCGGTCGAAAATTAGGTTTGCACCACTATCCTATGCTGGCCGTGGTCAACCAACAGGGAGTTCTGCAGTACGTTAAATCTCTTCAGGATGACACAATATCCACGAACCTACTCGCCAATATCCTACAACGCGTTCACTCGGGCGATGACATCGCGGAAGAAATGCGGCTGGAATATGCGTCGTTTTTGGATCTTTACCGCGAGCGTTTGACAACGGTTGCCGTGAACCAAGGGGCAGCCGAGCCCACGCCGCTATCCAACATCGCTACTCCAACCCACATGACCGTCGAGCCTTTGTGGCGAAATACCGATTTCCAACAACCTGGAAACTTACGCTTGGCCAAGGAAAATGAATTAACCATGCTCGATGGGTGGCGAACTGTCATTCAGCTTGATGCACAGGGGAAAGAGATCTCGCGTAAAGAACTCGATTTGGATCCCCAAGAATCCATCAGTATCGTTCGCACCGGAGACAAACAAAAAGAGCTTAGCGTGGTCTATTCGACCATGGGTCGCACGGTCAGGGTACTCGACCAAAACCTAACACCGATTCAAATTGTCGAGGTCAATAATGACCAACAGCGAATCCGAGACGCCAATCTTTTCGATTTTGATAACGATGGTCAGGACGAACTACTAATCTCCTTCACCGGTCCACGAGGCACCGAGATCATTGATGCCACACAGCCCAACGACACACGTCGTATTAGCAGCCAGTCGTTGCGATCGGCCACCGTATTGCAACGCCCCGATAACCAAAAGACATTGGTATTTTGCGATCCACAGGCCAAATTGAGGTTCATTGATTCCGGTAACTCGCAGGTCCAATATGTCCCCTGTGACCTGGTGGCCGCCACTCGCATCATTGCTAAGCCATCCGGAGATGAAACGCTACTTTGCGCTATTGGCACTGATACGGAAGGCCGTTGGATGGCAGTGGGCTTGAATGATGAATTGCAACAAACCTGGGCCGTGCCCATTGGCAATCAGAGGTTTGAAACGCAGATCGACCCAATCGCTTACGCCTACACCAAGGGTAACCGCCGGGGCCTGTGGGTAATCGCATCGGCCGAAAAATCCCTGAAACTCATCACCGATGATGGCAAAATCGTAGATGAGTGGCGTATTGGCAAAGACCTGCACGGGTTGGAGTTAACAACGGCCGGCCAGAATTTCGTCGTAATTTTGAGCACTAACGATGACGTGCAAGCTTGGACATTATCCACCACGCCTCCTAGTGCCCTACCCGCTTCAGCAAAAAACTAAACGTCTACCAGATTCGTGCTTTTGCACGGTAAACGTCACTCGCCTGCGGAAAGCGTAGCCGCCTTGCTGGGTTGCCCATCATCCACAGAAACTCGACCGCCTGACTGGGAGATCGCAGGACCGCTGTAGCGTGACGTTAAAAATCGGCAATCATTGATTCTCAGAAGTGCGTGTCCTTCGGTACGAACCTGGGCATTCCCATTTCCACCAAGCACGCTATTGATCAACTGGGCACGCGAAGCGCCCCCGACCGAAAACCCGCTGCGGCCATTACCACGCAAGCGACAGTTCTTCACGACCAATCCGGTGACGCCGTCATGAGCGTTAATTCCATCCAACTGGAAGCCCTGAACTGTCAGTCCATTTATGACCACATTCCGAACTTCGTAGAGGGTTATTCCCGTCTGGTAGCGGCAATACCGTAGTTCATACTGGCCGGGAATTTTGCCATCTTCTGCTTTGAAGTAAATCGCCCCGTCCACCAACGCCCATTGCTTGGGTTGCAATTCGGGAACGGTGTAAGGCACCACAGCAGGTACTAATTCTGCAGGTTTGCCATCCAGATAGAGTTGTTGAAAACTTCGCAAGCGTGGTTGAAAACGAAAAACGCCGTTACCCACATATTGCCAAGAACTACCGTCGATGGGACTGGTTCCATCCAATACGGCACCGTCACTAAAAATGGTGAATGGCATGACGTCCGTACCGCTATGCTGCCCACCTTGGATCGACAAACTCTCGCGATAGGGCAGGTCCGTCTTTTCGACAATGATTCGATCACCGGGTTGAGCGAGACGCAAGGCGCGGTTGATGGTCCTCAGCGGACCTCCTTGTTCTGTCGCATCCGATGCTGAGCGGCCGTTAAAGGTATCGTCCCCTACCGCATTGTTCACGTAGATATCGTCAGCCAACAATGCCTGGCCTGTCAACGCAGCGGCAAATCCCATCGCTGCCAATAGAAAAACGAAACGCATGGCTGTTCGTCGCTTTAACATAATTCCAATGATGTAAACCTAGTCGTGGTCTTCATTGTAAAGTGCTGTCGCACGATTGCTATTACTCTGTCGAAATGCCGGAGGATTCGCCACAAATAATTAGATGCCCGCGACTCAAACGCTTGGATTGTTCGAGTAGCTTTCATCCAATTCACTTGATTTTGGCTAAAAAACCCGCGGAAAAGCCAACACCCAGCTCAAACGGAGCCTGCATACCGACAGGCCCGTATGGTCTTCTATCGGTTGCAAGCCGCAAAATCCCCACCATTTCGCCAATGGGATCCGACATAGCATGCCAGCGAATCAGGAGGTTCCCACCGAATTGGCGTCCAGCATGTCGCGAAAGCGACTGAACAAATAGTGGCTGTCATGGGGGCCAGCGGAGGCTTCAGGATGATATTGGACACTCATCGCGGGTAACGTCTTGTGGACCAAGCCGGCAATCGTATCGTCATTCAGGTGCCGATGTGAGACCTCAAGGCAATCCGGTAGCGTTGCTTCTTCAATGGCGAAACCGTGATTTTGCGAGGTAATCTCAATGCGACCGGTACTTAGATTTAAGACCGGCTGATTCGCTCCGCGGTGCCCAAACTTCAATTTGAAGGTTTGTGCTCCACACGCAAGCCCCAACAACTGATGTCCCAAGCAAATGCCAAAAATGGGCATCTGTCCTAACAGTTCACGAATCGTATTGACCGCATACTGGAGAGGTTCAGGATCCCCGGGGCCGTTGGATAAAAACAATCCGTCTGGCGAAAGAGCCTTAATCTCTGCTGCGGTCGCCGTTCCAGGCAAGATCGTCACGCGAAAGCCTTGATCGACTAAATGCCGAGCAATATTTCGTTTCATACCAAAGTCGAGGGCCACCAAATGCCAAGGGTGCTGGGAATTGCGTTCCGCAGTGTTTGGGGAGAAGTCCCACCACGAGCTTAGCTTTTCGTTCCAATCTTG
>JAAEPL010000248.1 GCA_024232675.1 Planctomycetaceae bacterium | reverse complement strand
GCCTTCTTCGAGTGCTCTCGCAAACGGGCAGGCGTGCGAGTAGCGATTGCCATCAAGTTCGTCGTACAGATCGGGGTGAGCATCGAGATGCAGGACATTTAATTTTGGATAAAACTCAGCGTAAGCCCTGAGGATTGGCCAGGTCACAGCATGATCCCCACCTAAGGCAAGGACTTTATGGCGAGCTTGCAGGGCGTCTCTGACTGCCTGCTCGATGGTCAAACGGGCAGCCTCTCCGCTTCCTAGCACAAGATCTCCCGTGTCTTGAATCAAAGGATGGCTTGCGATGTCGAATCCTGCCTCGCAAAAAGTATTCGACGATTCACAGTGTAAAGCTCGGCGGATGGCGTTAGGTCCTGCGGCACAGCCTTTTGCGAATGAGGATTGCTCGTCCCAAGGGATTCCAATCAGCGAAATAGTTTGCGGCATGGCTACGTGTGAATATGACAAGGAATTGCTAAACTTTGAGATTGCTAAATGCAATAACTCAAAACATAAAAAACGAACAACAAGCAACCAAAGGGTGGTGGGCATGTCCTCGATAATTTCTGGTCTGATTCAGTCGTTTCGAAAAAATCAAGACTATGCGGTGAGACTAACGCACGATCTAACAGATGAACAGATGATTTTACAACCCGCGGGTGAACGCGACATGACGGTCAATCATCCGGCTTGGTGCTTGAGTCATTTGAATGTCTATTTGCCAGTCATCGAGGGAGTCATTCAAGGGCAAGCCTTTGAGGATCCCAAGGGGCATCGTTATGGCATGGAGTCTCGCCCGCTGTTATCTGCAGCCGAATATGCGCCGTTGTCTGAGATTATTCAGGCATGGAATGCCGGGCATGACACAATTTGTGCGCTTCTTGAGACCCAAGATGAAACGGTTTTTGAACGGCCCGTGCAAATGGAACGTTGGGCAACCGTGATGCCCACGGCGGGAGTTTGCTTGCCCTACTTGATGTTGAACCATGAAAATATTCATTTGGGGCAAATCAGTGCATGGCGTCGTGTTCTCGGATTGCCAAGCGTTTAGGTGGCAATGTTTAGTTTAGCCGGCAATGTTTAGTTTAGGCGGCAATGTTTAGAAATGGTGACTGGGAAGTTTTGAAATTGGGAAGCTTTCTGTGGGGCCTTTTCGCTGTCGCGTTGCTCGGGCAATTCGGCGAGTTTGGAACCGGCCACGCGTGGCAACGATTAATCACCAAACGTAAAAGCCAAGTGGTAAAGTTTTAAGGAGAACGTGAGTAACGATGAAAAATCAATCGAAAATAATGGGGTGTGCATGTTTTGCCATTACTTGGGTTTGTTTGTTGCAAAACGGGATAGCCCACGTGCCGACCACAGGAGAAGAAGCCGAAGCTCGCGAGTTTTATGAATTGAGGATCTACCAGATTTTTGATTTTGAGAAGCAGCAAGCCATGGAGGCCCATTTGCGAGATGCCTATCTGCCAGCCTTGAAACGGCTCGGCATTGACCGAGTTGGCGTGTTTCGCAATCTCAAAGAGGAAAATGATCATTCTGTTTTTGTGGTGATTCCGTTTTCCGATGCGGAGCAATTTGCCGGATTACGAGATGCTTTATCGCAGGACCCTGTTTATCAAAAAGCGGAAGCCACGTTTTCCGATCGGCCGCTCAAAGATCCGATATACCAACGCGTGGAGAGTTGGTTTCTTAAATCTTTTATAGATATCCCGGAAATGGAGTTGAGCGAGTACTCGCAAAATCTCACCCCCAGAATTTTTGAGCTGCGTCTGTACGAAAGTCATACCGATGATCACGCCCGCCGCAAAATTAAAATGTTTAACGAAGGTGGTGAGTTGCAATTGATGAGAGACGTGGAGATGGCGCCCGTGTTTTTCGGCGAAACCTTAATTGGCCCTGATGCACCTAATTTGGTTTACATGTTAAGTGCCAAAGATGAAGCAGCTCACCAAGCACACTGGAAAGCCTTCATCGCCAGTGACCGTTGGAAAGCCATGAAAGATTTGCCGGAATATAAAGACACGGTCTCAAAGATTCAGAATTGGTTTCTGAAACCAACCGATTTTAGTGGGTTTTAGAAGTGTTCAACGGTTTCAGACGACTGGTATTGTGCTTCGCTGTTTTATGCTGCTCGGTGACTTCTTGCGCTAAACGCGAGGCCGCACCCAGTATCACGGTCTTTGCGGCGGCCAGCGCGATGGACGCGGTTACGGAGGTTTTGGAGGCGTTTGGCGGTGGGGCGATAGCTGTGCGAGCCAATTTTGCATCCTCCTCTTCGCTGGCGATGTTGCTCACACGCGGGGTGCGTGCCGACCTGTTCTTATCGGCCAACGAAGAGTGGGCGGATCGCGTGGAAGCGGCCGTCACGGTTGAGTGTCAGCGAAAAAATCTGTTGGGCAATACTTTGGTGCTGATCGCACCTGTCGATTCGCCGTTGCAATTGGAGCAACTGGCTGAACTGTCTAGCAAAGTCATCCGGCGGATCGCTATGGCTGACCCGTTTTCAGTGCCGGCAGGCATCTATGCGCGGGAGCTGTTGCAACAAGCCGGATTGTGGAAGGACACTGAAAAACGAATTGCTGCCACGGCCGATGTGAGACGGGCGTTAACGCTGGTGGAGCAGGGAGCGGCGGATGTCGGTATTGTTTACGCTACGGATGCCTCCAGCAGCGACGGAGTGAAAGTGCTCCTCAAGTTACCTGAATCTAAAACACGCGTGGTCTACCCATTGTTGCGCATCGAGAATGTTGACCAAGACGAACGTGTGAAAGAGTTATTCGATTTTTTCGACAGCGATGTGGCGAAGCGTATATTTCAACAACACGGGTTTCGGGTTTTGAGTGAGACGCAGCAGCAGGGGGCGAGCGACTAACTTTGTTCCTGGCATTTTTAAGCGCCGACGATTGGCAAGCCGTCTCCATCAGCATCAAGGTGTCACTGTGCGCCGCTAGTGTTTGCTTGCCTGCCGCGATCGCTTTGGGTTGGTTTCTGGCCCGCACGCAATGGCGGGGGCGTTGGGTAGTGGAAACGGTCATCAGTCTGCCGTTGGTGCTTCCCCCAGTGGTCACGGGTTTTGTTCTGTTGGTTTTGTTCTCACCGACCGGTTGGATTGGTTTTCCTTTGCATACTTGGTTTGGCTGGGACATCGTTTTAACGTGGCAAGCCGCCGTGTTGGCATCGATGGTGGTGAGTTTTCCGTTGGCTGTGAGGCCGATTCAACTGGCATTTCAATCATCGGACCGGCAACTCGAAACCACGGCTCAGACCCTCGGTGCAGGTCCTTGGGCCACCTTCTTTCACATTGCATTGCCCCTAGCCAAACGTGGTGTAGCGGCCGGTTGGTTACTGTCATTTGCTCGCAGCTTAGGCGAATTTGGGGCAACGATCATGGTCGCGGGAAACATTCTCGGAGAGACCCGCACGATTCCATTAGGAGTATTTTCCTACGTCAATTCACCCGATGGCATCTACCAAGCCTGGCCGTTGGTTTTGGTTTCGGTGTTGTTGTCCTGCATGGCGCTATGTTTGGGGCAATGGATTGAACGCCGGTACGATGGGCGGACGGTATGAACCTGAAATTTGATTGTCAGCATGCTTACCCAGCTGGCTTTATCCTGGAGCTTTCTTTTCAGACGGAACGTCGGTGCACGGTATTGCTGGGGCCTTCCGGTAGCGGTAAATCAACCGTGCTTGCCATGATCGCAGGAACGTTATTACCAAAGGCGGGTCGCATCACGATTGACGATCAAGTGGTCTTTGATTCTCAGCAAGGCATACGCATAGCGCCGCAGCACCGGGGAGTGGGCTGTGTTTTCCAGCAACCCCATCTGTTTCCTCATATGACCGTCTTGGAAAACCTGCGCTTCGGCAAACGTTGGCGAACTCCACAGGGGACCGCCATCGATTTTGATCGCATGGTTGAAATGTTGGAAATACAAGACATTCTCGAGCGGCGTCCCGCTAATTTGTCGGGGGGCGAGAAGCAACGCGTGGCAATGGGCCGAGCTTTGGCCAGTGGCCCACGCTTATTATTGATGGATGAGCCGGTGGCCCATGTCGATCTGGAGCTGCGGATGAAAGTGGTCGGGTATCTGCAGGAGTTGTTGGACGAGTGGGAGGTCCCTGTGATTTATGTGACCCATTCGCCTCAGGAAGCCTCTTCCTTTGCTGGGGAGATTCTGAAAATTAGAGACGGGCGTTTGGACGCAAATCATGCCAGCTAGGTAATTCGCCGTTTCCAACGCAGTTTTCACCGTGGGTCAGTTTTTTCCTTTTTTTGGACTCGGCTAGTCGAGTGATTGTGAGACTGTTACGAGCTCCGGGAATGCCCTAGAATTTGGGCCACCAAAAGCGGTTCCATTTAGCCTTTCCTAATCGAGGTGCTCGTGTTTGCCTTTCGCTCGCTTACAGCCAAAGTTTCATTCTCATTCTTGCGGTTACCTATCGGCTTGCTTGGTCTTTTGGTTTTCTTTTCCGCCACCTCTGCAGAAGCGCAAGAAAAACCGAGTTCCGCTGAGGAAGGGGTGATCACAGTCAATCAGAACGCTGGGAAAATTGACCAGTTAAAACAGCTCTTTCCGCAAGAGCGAGGGTTGGTTAAGGAGCTGGCCAAAGTCATCAAGAAAAATGAGACAGAAGCGTTAATCAGCAACGACGCCATCATTTTTGGGATTCTGAGTGTGATGCTGGCTTTGATTTTTTACACATCAAATATCAAAACTGGATTTTGGGGTAAGTTTTATAAAATTGTTCCGATGCTGTTGGTTTGTTACTTCCTGCCCTCGCTGCTGACGTTTTTTCATATCGTGGATCACAAGACCAGCAACTTGTATTTTGTGGCCACGCGTTACTTGTTACCGGCGACGCTCGTCCTTCTAACTTTGAGTATCGACTTAAAGGAAATCTTTCGCCTTGGTCCGAAAGCCCTGATTATGTTTTTTACGGGCACGGTGGGAGTGATTGTGGGGGGGCCAATTGCTGTTTTGATTGTGGCGTACCTCGCACCAGATGTCATCGGCGTGGATGGCCCCGATTCGGTATGGCGTGGTCTCAGTACCGTGGCCGGTAGCTGGATTGGTGGTGGAGCCAATCAAGCGGCGATGCAGGTGGTGTTTATGTCACCGCCTAACGACGCTTCGCCTGAACTCGAGAAGAAGTTGGAAGATATCTACAGCGTTATGGTCGCCGTGGATGTCTTTGTGGCGGAAATCTGGATGCTGTTTCTTTTACTTGGGGTAGGAAAGCACAAAGCCATTGATAAGTTTTTGAAGGCTGATGCCTCCAGCATCGACCGTCTTCAAGAGAAGATGGAGTCCTTCAGCCTGAGCGTCGCACGTGTTCCTACGACAACCGATTTCATGATCATTGCAGGGATAGGGTTTGGAGCCACAGCTTTGGCGCATTACTGCGGAGCAGAGATATCGGGCTTTGTAGATGGGTTGATGGCAGAGAACCCGTCGCTGCAGTTTCTCGGTGATCTTGGTTTGGCCAGCTCATTCTTCTGGCTGATCGTGATTTCCACGACGATTGGGATCGCTTTGTCCTTCACCTCGTTTCGAAATATAGAGGGAGCCGGGGCGTCCAAGATTGGGACGGTGTTTATTTTTATGCTGGTCGCCGTGATTGGTATGCAGATGGATATTCGGGCGGTCGTCGAAAAACCGGGCCTGTTTTTGGTAGGGGGGATTTGGATGGCCATTCATGTGGCTTTGATGTTCCTGATGGCTTGGTTGATTCGTGCCCCTTACTTCTTTCTTGCAGTGGGCAGCAAAGCCAATATTGGGGGAGCGGCCAGCGCGCCCGTGGTGGCTGCAGCCTTTCATCCGGCGTTGGCACCGGTGGGCGTACTGTTGGCGGTTCTAGGCTACGCGCTGGGCACCTATGGCGCAATGATTTGCGCTTGGCTGATGCAAATGGCAACGCCGGCGGGTGGGTGATTGTTCGTCCATGCAAAAATCGCTTCGTCACGGATGCTTGAACGGAGAGGCGGGTAACCTACCGCCAGATATCACCATCCGAGAATGGATGAGGCGGCGCGTCGAATTTTTTCGCTGTTGCCGAGCGAAGGATGGCCTTGGCGAGTTTAAGATCCGCTTTGGTTGTAATTTTTATGTTTAGGCTGGAACCTTCGACGAGAGAGATAGGGATACCCTGTTTTTCGAGCAGTTCGGCCTCGTCGGTGGGCTGGAGATCGCCGCGGTTTTCAAAGGCTTGGATCAACACGTCCTTGGGGAAGACTTGAGGCGTTTGGGCTAACCATTTATCGGTTCGCGATATGGTCTCGACGACCTTGCCAACACGGCCACTTTTGAGCGTGCTCGTTACAGGCGTAGCTAGAATGGCGGCTCCATTTGCTTTAGCGGATTCGAATACCGCTTCAATTTCTTCCTCTGCCAAACAGGGGCGAGCGGCGTCGTGTACGACGACAAAATTGGCTTCTTGCGAGACCTTGGCTAGAGCGTTCCCGACAGAGTCGGCACGCTCAGCACCACCTTCGACCACGTCGACTCCCATGATTGCAATGTTCGGTCCGAACAAAGAATGGAATTCCTCCCGGTCCTCCGGGGCGATGACCAGAATTAATTGGCAAACATCACTACGATTGAGAAAGCGTTCGGCCGAATACAACCAAACAGCCTTTTGATCCAAGCGAATGAAAGGTTTTTTGTAGTGCTTATCACGGAACCGACTGCTTTTTCCGGCAGCCGCCAAGATGACAGAAAACTTGCTCATTTGAGATCCTCAATCCTCTGCAAAGATGCATCAGCGTCGAAACTAAATCGTGGTTTTACTCTTCGGCCAAACGCACGTCTACGTTGAGTTTCCTGCGCCCACGTTCGATGGTGAGGCGAATGGTGTCACCCGATTGGTGTTTTTCAATCTCGTCCTGCAGTTCATCCCAGGATGCGACTTCGAGACCATCAACGGCGGTAATGATATCAGGGGATTGATCGTTTTCGCGGAATCCTGCCACCACGGTCTGTCCACGGAATTGTCGGAAAACGGCAGTTACGGCGCCTCGCAGGCCTGCCCGATCCGCCGGGCCCCGAGGCTCGATTAAAACAATCATCAGGCCACGATTGGTTTGCCGTACGTTATAAATACCGGCCGAAGCGCGAGTGATCTTGCCGTTCTGAATCAACTCGGGCACCACTTTTTTGATGGTGTTGACCGGTACGGCAAAACCGACACCGCTGTTTTGAGCGGTGGCATTGGTGCCCGCACTGGCAATCGCAGTGTTCATGCCAATTAAGTTGGCCTCGCTATCAAACAACGGGCCACCGGAATTGCCCTGATTGAGTGCTGCGTCGATTTGAATCACGGAGTTGATCAATCGACCACGCTGAGTTTTAGATTCCAGAGAGCGGTTGAGGCTGGACACAATCCCAACCGTCAGCGTTCTCTCGAGCCCAAAGGGATTGCCGATCGCCAAAGCTTTTTGACCGACTTTGAGGTTGGAGGAGTCTCCCAAATTTAATGGTTTGAGAGAATCAGTGGGCACCTGTATCTTCAATACGGCGATATCGTTTTGTGGGTCTGTCCCGACCACTTGGGCAGCGGCGGTTTCACCATCAAACAACGTCACACGAATGCGATCGGAGTTTTCGATCACATGGTAGTTGGTCACCACATGACCGCTCTGATCGTAAACCCAGCCACTGCCAGACCCGGCGCCCGAAACGGGTCGGAAATATTGATCCACGCCGTCAAATTCCGTGCGGATGTTGACCACACTGCGATTACCGAGTTCGTAAACGCGAATATTGATCTCTTCGTCGGGAGTGTAACGATTGGTCCGCGGCGCAATTCCCTCTTGCCCGATTACCGAAAAGGCGAATGCGATGGAAAACGCCGAAAGGGTTATGCGAGAGGGGGCCAAAAACATCTTGTTACATCTCCAAAAAAAAGGGGACTGGGCGAGTGCGTGGGGATTATTTAACCCCCCCGAGGGGCTCCACGTATTCTAGCGCTTGAAGGCGATCGGTGAACGTCATTTCACGGCAGATTGAGAGTTTCGGAATAACCCGAATAGCTTACCCCGTTTGGCTGTTCGTTCGAAATATCAGGGTACACCAAAGGTTTTCTATTTTTCCTGCTTTGTCCAAAAGCAGAAATCCTCAAACTCCGATACTCCCTTGCATAGCAGTTTTCGGAGTAAAGGAAAACCAAGCCTTTACTTCATCCTAAGGGGATTTCCGTTCGGGGAGATAGTCACAATGACCGTGTCGCTTAAGCGTCTGATCGCAACCGTAGTATTAACCGCGATGGCGTTGGCAGGGACTCCAACCAATGCATTGGCCAATGACGGCCTGAATTTGACTCGTTATGGTTTTAAGTCCGAGAAAAACGAGTTGGAGGTTCACCGACCTGTTTCGGCCAACCTGAATGAGAATCCTTTCCGCAAGAAAACAGTGACAGCGACGTTGCGAGGCGCGTCGATTCGAATTGAAAGAGCGACTGTCACTGAATCGAATGTGGCCAAACTGTTAACCAAGGGCACCACCCACTCCGCGGTCGCGTCAGCTCCAGCCATGGTGGATCACTCCATTTGTCAGATCCACCTGCCTGTCTTTCAAAATGCCTCGCAAGGCAGCTTTTATAAAGCATGGCTCGGCACCAGTAGAAACGCGATGGAGTTCGGATCCAACTTGCTGGAAGAATCGCTCGGTATTCTCCAACACGGAGCGGAAGCAGAGTTGCAGTTCGCGACTTCGTTGACGGCGACTTCCAACCAGCACACCGCTCCGATATTTGCCAAGTTGCCAGCGTATCAGTTGCCCGCTGCCGAACCGGTCGCCAGTGATACTGGCATTTCCGGCAGGGCGGCAAAGCAGTCCCAGGCGACGATCGGCGAAATCCAAACGTCACAGATGCAAGCCAAGACGCTGACCACGCGACCGACTCAAGCATTGCTGAGACGCAGCAATCCAAATATTCTCGTTGTGCTATTGGCAGCGGTCGACCAACAGACCTTTGAGCCTGGGCAGAATCTATTAATACAAGAATATATGCCGCCCGCATTTACGGCAGCAAATGCCAAAAGCAAAGGTATCTCGGTTCCGGCCATGTCGATCAATTTTCAACGCAAAACAAAGCTGGAGCCCATCGATGTGGAAGCACCCGCCAACCTGTTTCCCGTCATCAAGCAGGCTGTTGAAATCTGGATGGAGTTGACGAAACCCCTGCTGGACGTGGATCAGGCGGCTTCCATGGCCCAGAGCGTAATCAGAAAATTTGACCTACGCGACGAATATCACGGATCGATTCAGAGATTGGAAGAATGGAGCGTTGACACAGATTTTAGGTAGGAAAAATGTTTTTGC
>JAAEPL010000247.1 GCA_024232675.1 Planctomycetaceae bacterium | reverse complement strand
TTGTTGTTGCTGCTATTGTTGTTGCTGCTGTTGTTACTGCTGTTGTTGTTGTTGCTGCTGTTGCTGCAGATGTTGCTGCTGCTGTTGCTACTGTTGCTGCTATTGTTGCTGATATTGTTGCTGCTGTTGTTGCTGCTGTTGTTGCTGTTGTTGCTGCTGCTGCTGTTGTTGCTGTTATTGTTGCTGCTGTTGTTGCTGCTGTTGTTGCTGCTGGTGGGTGTTGTCGTTGTCGTTGTTGTTGCTACTGCTGCTGTTGCGGTTGCGGTTCGTGCTGTAGTTGTCGCTGCTGCTGTTGGTTATTAGTTTGTGGTGTACATTTGTATGCATTTGTTGTGTACATTTGTGTGCATTTGTGGTGTACATTTGTGTGCATTTTTGTGTTCATCTGTTTATATTTTTTGTACATTTCCGTGCTTTTCAATGTACATTTGTGTGCATCTGTGTTGCACATTTGTTTGCATTTGATGTACATTTGTGAACATTTTGTGTGCATTTTGATGTACATTTGTGTGCATCAGTGGTGTACATTTGTGTGCATCTTTTTGTGCCTTTTGATGTACATCTGTGTGCATTTGTTGTGTATGATTATGTTCTTTTTTGTGTTCATCTGTTTATATTTTTGTGTACATTTTCGTGCTTTTCAATGTACATTTTTGTGCATTTGTGGTGCACATTTGTTTGCATTTGATATACATTTTTGAACAGTTTGTGTGCATTTTGATGTACATTTTTGTGCATCAGTGGTGTACATTTGTGTTCTTTTCTGTGTACATTTATGTGCCTTTTGATGTACATTTGTGTTCATTTTTGTTTACAATTATGTAATTTTGTGTGCATTTGTAGTGTACTTTTGTGTGTATTTGTGGTATATATTTGTGTTCACTTTGGTGTATATATGTATGAATATTTTTGTACATTTCAATGTATTTTGGTGTACATTTGTTTGGATTTTTTTGTACATTTGTGCTTATTTTGGTGTACATTAGTGTGCATTTGTGGTGTACATTAGTGTGCATTTGTGGTGTATATTAGTGTGAATGTTTGTGTTCATCTGTTTATATTTTTGTGTACATTTGTGTGCATTTATGTTGCACATTTGTTTGCTTTTGATTGTGTACATTTTGTTTGCATTTTGATGTAAATTTGTGTGCATTTGTGGTGTACATTTGTGTTCATTTTTGTGTTCATTTGTTTATATTTTTGTGTACATTTATTTGCATTTGTGGTGTACATTTGTGTGATTGGTGGTGCACATTTGCGTGCATTTGTGTTGTACAGTTGTGTGCATATGGATGTACATATGTGTGCTTTTTGATGTACATTTGTGTGCATCAGTGGTGTGCATTTGTGTGTAGTTGCTGCTGCTGTTGTTGCTGTTGTTGTTGCTGCTATTGTTGCTGTTGTTGTTACTGCTGTTGTTGTTGTTGCTGCAGATGTTGCTGCTACTGTTGCTGCTGTTGCTACTGTTGCTGCTATTGTTGCTGCTATTGTTCCTGCTGTTGTTGCTGCTGTTGTTGCTGCTGTTGCTGCT
>JAAEPL010000246.1 GCA_024232675.1 Planctomycetaceae bacterium | reverse complement strand
GGCGTGTGGGGTTTTGAGTTTCGATAAATATTATGGACAATCACTATGGAAAACCACCACAGCAAGAGCCTCAGAAACAACAAAAACGGTAGAGTCAGTTTTAACTTCTGGAACTTCTGATGGTATTCAATGGGAAACGCGAGTAACTTTACAAGATAACCTTGCAAGCCTAATAATCCCTTATCGTCAAATTACTCACGGTGGTGGCAGCTACGGTGCAGGCTTAACGTTCGACTACGTAGACAATACCTCAAACACAACCGACGACAACGGACAACTGATCCAAGTTGGTACAGCTCGAAGCCTCGATGACCTCAATATATTGCTAGGGGGGTAACAATGGCTAAGATTGATCAAGTGAACAATGGAGATTCTGGTTTATTCTCCCGCACTAAGTTAAACCAAGCGATGAAGTCCGTAGAGGTAGATGGTGTAAAGATAACTGGAGATGGTAATATTGGTACGTCACTAACTATAGATGATACCCAATTAGACGCTGCACAGATACCTTTTGTAAGCACTACCCCATTCATTAACTCTGGTACTATCACTAGTGCTATCAATGAAGTGGGTGCTGGTTTAGCTCAAACTACTATAGTGGTTAATGCTGAATCGGATTTTCCTATACAAGATGCAAACACTATAGATATTGCTGATGGGTTTGCATACAAGATAGGTAGTCCTATAACAACATCTAAACAGTTTCTCATGAAAGGTGGTACTATATTTAGTGACTTAGTAGACGCTGCACACCCTTCCCTAACCTACACAGGGACAGGTAGTATGTTCTTGGTAGATAAAGTTAGAGCTAATATATACACAATAGCTTTAGATTGCCCTAATGGTACTTTGGCAGAGGTTATTGGTGATAACACCTTTAATATAAACCACCGTATCAACTTGAGTAACTTTGTAGTACCAAACTGTAAACACCTAGCTAAGAGCACTTCTGGAGGTTCTTTAGTTTTATCTGAAGGGCAAGCTAACGTCACAGGTAACTACGCAGTGCTGCATGAAGGTAATGTTGTACTCTCATCTTTAGAACGTATAGCTATAAACCTAGCTGCTGGAGCTAAAGGTGTGGACTTAGGTAGTGCTACTATAGTGGTACCTGAATTCGGAAACCTAATCTTCAGTGGTGACGCTACAGCAATACCTCTCAGTGGTGCAGTCTCTTCAGGGAATATACCTGTTGGTAATGTAGGTACTGTACAAGGTTGTAACTTTACAGGTTTTACCACACCGCTTCAAGGTGTTACAGTATCAGATATACGTTGGGATTTCGCTAGAAGTAATGCTGCTATACAACACACTGTTAATACTACGGATGCTTATCTGACAACATCACGTACAGTGCCTAATATAGGTGCAAACGTTTGGACAGAAGTAGATGGTGGTAACTGGCAAAGTTCAGTATCGTCTAGGTTCACAGTAGACAGTGCAGGACGAGCAACATACATAGGTGAGATACCTATATTTGTAAAATGCTCTGGTAGTGTTACTGTAGATAAGACTGGTGGTGGTAGTCAAAACATAGAGGTTAGGTTCGCTAAGAATTGGACACTAGGGGATGCTGGTATAATACGTTCAGGGGCTATAACAAGAAACCCTCAACCAACTTCAGTACCTTTAGAGTGTTTGGTAGAGTTAAACACTAACGACCATATATGCATGATAACATCTATAAGTGACACTTCGAACATTATAGTAGAAAGAGCTTCGTTAGTAATAACTGAAGTATAGTAGTAGTAATAATAGTTAAACACTTTTAATCAACCAACAATAGGAGATAATATTATGGCAGCAGGCAGAACACCTCGTAGGGGTGGTGGCACTAAACCTAAGAAACCTGTAGTTAAGAAGTAACGTAGATGCACTCATTATATAATATTGATTTATTCTACACAAGTGTACTGTTCGGATACTCTATAATATTCTTAGTGAGTGTATTACTAAAGAGAGGTGCTAGACTGGTCTCTCTTTCTATGTCCTTCCTAATAGTGTTTGGCATTCAGAGTTACTTCTCTACATACTCGCAATTGTTTGAGAATATAACAGAGATGTGGAAGTATTATTGCTTCATGTTCTTACTAGACGGACTACTCTTTCTGTATATATCCATGAGGGTTACTAGGGAGATGTTACCCTACCTAACGGCTGTATGTATTATGAGCTTCTTATCGTTTGTATTGATGTTTGAATCTTACTTCACAATAGACACTACGTTTATCTATAACCTATACGAGATAGCAATACCTACGATACACACATATCTATTAGCTTGTTTAATATTAGGAGTTGGAGGTGGTGTCAAAGGAATTTGTAACAATAACAGTACTGGGGGTGCTTCTAATAGCAAGACTAGTAAGAATAGTTTTGGGAGTTTACCGTGAGTATTATATGGATAGAGAGGGTGAGCAGCTTTCTAACGGACAATCCAGTAGCAGACAGGATAAGCGTTAAGGCTACAGCTATAACAGCTGGTGCAGGTTCTCTTGTAGCGGATAGTAAACAGCAGGCAGCACCAGAAGTGGTTGCATGGTTTGGTATTACCGCAGTAGACTGGGCAGCTATAGCTTCCGTAGTATTGACAGTTTTAATCTTCGGAGAGAAACTTGTTAAGTGGGGTATCGACGGTTACCGTTGGAATAAGAAGCGCCTTAAAGAAAAGAATAATAAGCTAGGAGATACTGATGAGTTGTAGTATAAGCCCTCCAGACTTTACCACTGAAGTAGGTAAGGTTAGGTATTACTCTGGCGATACTGAACTAAACACTGAAGGTAATTATATCATAGATGATAATACTATACTAGATGTGTTAGATATGTATGATAACAAACCAGCTAATGTACGTGTATGGCGTACTACCTTAGACGTACTACTCTTTATGAAATCTGCTATGGCACCTTACGCTGCTAGAAGTAGAGAACGTGAAGGTAGTGTCGAAGTAGAGATCTACGGACAGGAACGCTATAAAGCT
>JAAEPL010000245.1 GCA_024232675.1 Planctomycetaceae bacterium | reverse complement strand
CACCAGTTCTTCCAGTGCGCGACGCAACGCCTCTCGATTAAGGTCACCTCGCAAACGCCACGTAAACGGCATATTGTAGGCGTTCAAATCATCTTCCAACTGATCCAAAAACCAAAGTCGCTGCTGTGCAAACGAAAGGGGAATCACTTCCCGTGCAGAACGGTTAAAGGGCTCTATTTGCTTCGATTCCATACCCAATACGGAATCGATCCGCCGAGCCAAATTTGCAATCGTGGGATGATCGAACAGTTCACTTAAACGCAATTTTTTTCTAAAGGCAGTCATCAGTCGCGAATTGAGCCGGGTCGCCAGCAGTGAGTGGCCCCCCAGCTCAAAGAAGTTGTCGTGAATCCCGACCTCTTCAATGCCCAGTACTTCGCACCAAATCTCAGCCATTCGTCGTTCGGTCGATGTACTGGGTTTCACAAATCCAGACTCTGCCAACAAACGCGAATTATCCGGTGCAGGCAAGCCGCGACGATCAACCTTCCCACTGGAGGTCAATGGCAAGCTTTCCATTGCGACGAACGCCGATGGGACCATGTACTCCGGCAACTTCAGTTGGAGTTGGTCTTTGATCGCTAACGCATCGACGCTGGAAGATTCAGTCGGAACGTAGTAGGCCACGAGCCGTTTGTTACCTGTTTGATCTTGACGCAAGCTGACAACCGCCTGCGCAATTTCGGGATCTTCGTAGATGGCAGCTTCGAT
>JAAEPL010000244.1 GCA_024232675.1 Planctomycetaceae bacterium | reverse complement strand
AGGCAAGCACGGCGAGGGACGTTAACCCGAAGACGTGGGCTTCTCCGTTTCGCTGGACTCCGTTTCGCTGGACTCCTTTTCGCTGGACTCCTTTTCGCTGGACTCCTTTTCGCTGGACTCCGTTTCGCTGGACTCCGTTTCGCTGGACTCCGTTTCGCTGGACTCCGTTTCGCCGGACTCCGTTTCGCCGGCTTGATTGAGTTTGGTTTCCTGCTCACAAACTCGTTTCAGACGTTCCAAAGCTTTCTTGTATTCCACAGCCAGCGAATCACCAAAAGTGATCCCAAACCATCCATAAAATGGACCGCTTGGCAACGTACCGACACTCGTCCATACCACATTGGTGGTGGAGCCATCCGCGGTGAGCACGATTTGGCTATCCATTTCAGGGAAATTAGAAAAGCTGGAAACAAAAGCGAGTTCTTGATTGGGAACACTCTCGGTAATCCTCAGTTTTCCCTCGCCCCGCAACTCGGTCCATTTTTGCATTGCTCCGACGCCCGATGCGGGTCCTGAGTAATCCACTCGCAACCCTGAGATGTCATGTTCATTCCACATCGACCAATTCGACCAATATTTCATGACGTTGATCTGGCGGAAAATGACCTCCGGTGAGGCATCGATTTTAACGCTGCTGGTGGTTTCGAAGCCGCGGGGCAGCAGCGTACCAATCAACAGAACGGTCATGACAAAGACTGCCACAACGGTCAGGATTCTGAATAGGATATTTAGCAAAGCAACCTCGGTAACGGGGGAAACTCAGGCGAAAGGGACGTTAGTTAGGCCAACAATGCGACCGAGTAATGCCTGCCTGGTTAACTGAATGAATCCCAGCCAGGCACCCCGCGAGGCGGATATGGCACTATTCAAAGTGGTTTACCAGGCAGCCACATTAACTTTACCAGCACTCAATCTTCCAGGACCTTGATCTGAATATCTCGAAAGGAGACGGGTGAATTGTGACCAGCAAAGCCAAAATAGCCCGAAGTGCGATCTTTCCCCGGATGCGAACTATCGGCCATGAACTCGTTGATGTCAGCCAAATCGGTATCCAAGATCAAAGAGCCATTCAATTCCACTTTAATGGTCGAACCGTCGACCGTAACTTCCTGAAAATTCCATTCGCCAGTCGGGCGTAAGTAACCGCGGTGAGCGGCGGCTTTTCCGTAAGCGGAACCGTGATACTGACGTGGATCAAGTTTTGAAAAGCCATCGGCAGTGTTGTCTAAGACTTGCAGTTCACACATTCCCACGTAAGCGGTATCCCCTTTACCCGGATAACGAATCGCCAGTCCATTATTCCCACCTGGAGGAAGCTGGAATTCAAAGCGTACGACAAAATTCTTGTATTCCTGATCCGTGTAAATGGTGCCGCCCGATTTTGGCTTGCACCGCACCGCACTGTCCACCACTTCGTATTGGTCCGTTGGACCACTCCAACCAGTAAGATCCACGCCATTAAAAACAGGTTCGAATTCAGTGACGTCCCGGGAGACCAAATATTCCGTCGCTTCTGCTGTGGGAATCTCCCGTATGAAAATATTCCTCCAACTGATTTCACCACCATGGGTTTGCAGCCAGATCGGACCGGCTACGGGTAAGGGATGCCCTTTTTTCCAATGCCCATTTTCCATCAGTGCATTATCGACGACTAATTTGTCGTTTAACCAAATGCTGGTACGTTGCCCAACCTGCTTAATTCTCAACCGATTCCATTCACCGAACGGTTTGTCCGCCAACTGCAGAGGATCCTTCCCGGCACTGCCAGCGGAGTTATTCCACAAGCCACCGGATCCTTTATCCGCACCGATATTCCATTTCCCGCCGGCTTCCGTGTAATCCCAGATTTGTACCTGAGGGCAGCTTTTGAGATAAATTCCGCTATCCGCTTTCGCAACGGTTTTGTAGTCAATCCACAATTCGTAATCTCGGTAATCGTTATCGGTCGAGAGAAATACGCCCTGTCCATCATTCACGATGGCACCATCTTCGACACGCCAATGCTGCCGCATATCGACTTGGTCTGCCGCCAGTTGCTTTTCGCGTTCTTCGGCACTTAGCTCTGCCAGACCATAGGGATTCGTATTTCGTTGACCGTACCAACCATCGAGGTTTTCCCCATTGAAGAGGGCGGAAAAACCAGTTGGTGGCTGATTATTCTCCTGAGCTTTAAGCGTCAGCGGCAGGCAGGTTAGAAACAATATCAAACCCGTAGAGATCAGGGATTTTCTGTGAGAGACCACAAAACACCTTTCTGGCTAATTGTAGAGGTACCAAGACCGTTAGCTTGTCGATTAAATTGCTCTCATAATTTAACTTAAGCAGCTAACAGATAATAGGAACCCGTGCCCCAGATCGAGAAAATGGTTACCATGCCGCAGCCCAACAATCTCGCCCAATTATTCACGGCCGATTCCGTGGAACAGCTCCAACAAGCCCTGCAGAAATGGGAAAACTGCCTCGGCCAACTTACGACAGAGCAAATTTGGTGGCGTGGCCATCCGGAAGGCAATAGTATCGGAAATCTCGCCTTGCACATCTGCGGGAACCTGCGGCAGTGGATTCAAGCAGGCTTGAATGGGCAACCCGATCAACGGGATCGTCCGCGTGAATTTTCTTGTCAGCGGGGCGGGGGAGCTGCAGAAATCCTGAAACACCTTTCCTCAGAGATTTCCGCCTGCGAATTCGTTCTCAAGGATTTGCAAGAATCGGACCTGGTAAAGCATTACACCATCCAAGGATTCACCGTAAACGGCTTGCAAGCCGTGAATCACACAGTGACGCATTTCGTGGGGCATACTCATCAGGTCATCACACTAACCCGATTCCAGCTAGGCTCAAGCTACCAATTTGCCTGGTCAGCTGATGATGGAAGCGAAACACTGCCTATTTAAGGCACAGCCGCTAGCGTTTTTAGGCTACTTGCTCCACTACAGCATAAGAAACTGATCTAGGTCGAATTCAGCGACTGGATTAAATTCCAATTTGTGGGTCAGAGCACAGGCACGCGTATTCTTGCGCCGTGGCCTTGCGCCCGCACCGATTAAGACAGGACGTCACTCCAATCAACGCGTGGTTAAAAACGCGAACCCTTTTCGTAAAATGGAGCCGGGCATGAAGCTAACGGAAATCGCCATTGATGGTTACAAAGGAACTCCGAATACCCACTTGCATAATTTAGGCAGTGGCTTGAATGTAATTTTCGGAACGCAAACTACTCAACGTCGCGTGATCGCGGATTTCATTCCGGACGTTCTTTATGGCTACGATGCGCGGACCCGACCCACCACGATGTGGGGAAACGGTTACTTGCAGGTAAATTCCGAGGGGCAAAAGCTTCGGGTATCTCGGAACCATGCGAACACGCTAAGGCACTTGTCCATTTCTGATTCGCACGGCCAGTACGCTTCGCCGGGCACTTCTGAAATCAATACGCAATTAAACCAGCCCACCTACGGAAGTCTCTTTTTTACGTCACTAGAAGATAACCGCTGGCAGTGGCAGGATTCATTGAATCAACTCAATGCAGTATTCGATCTTCCGCAACTGGACTCCACAAGCGGCATGCCATTTTTGGCAGATCATGAACGCCATGCGTCTTGGAAACGAGCCGCAGAGACACGGATCACGCGACTGGAGTCGATGGCTGGAGAAATCGAAAGGCTCAACCACGAACGCACTCGGCTCATTTCCGAACAATCGCGGATACCCACGGATCATCACAACCGCGTAAAAGCCTTAGAACGAGAAATCGCCGAACTCCAATCGCAAGCTGATTCTTTAACTGCTGTGCTGCACACCGAACAAGAAAAAGAACTGGAACTCAATCGCCAAATAAATGATCTCGAATGCTGGATCGATCGCGAGCAAACCAGCGCTCAAAGAATCCCCGTCACCCGCTCGACTCCAAACCACCTGGAGTGCTTTTACGAACGACTGGATGATGTCGATCATCAGGTTCGCCTGTGGCGTTCCGCTCAATCTGACATTCAAAATCAGCGGTTGCGTTTACGCGATGAAATGGTAACGCATGGTGAATTGAATATCTTGTCTCAAGACCATCCTTATCATGAAGCTCGAGAAATCATTCTCGCGTTAGAGTCCCGTGTTAATACGGCTGAAGAGACCGCGCGATGTTGGGAACAATCTCCCACCGCTCTCGACACGTCTCGCAATCTAACCGCGTTGTGTCAGGAGATGAAAAAAGACTTGCAGGTTTTGTGCAATGAACTCAAGGATCAATACAAACACGTTCGTTACAAAGCAGCGGTTGCGGAACTGAAGCAGCTACGTCGCTGTTACCATGAAATGGACGAAAGTGTGCGGCATTTGCTAGTTCGCCGGGAGTCGGTGATCGATGACATCCGCCGACTCGACCCGGCGGGCGCGGATGCCATCAGCCTCGGTGAGCAACAATTCACACTCTGCGCCCAGCAAGACGGTTTATGGGCGGCTCGGCAAAAATTTGTTTCCGCAGAACCACTGGTGGCTTGCGAAACAACCACCGATTACCGCACCGTCCATCCCGACCTAAGCCGAGAACGGACTCGCTTGGTTGGTCTAAACGCCCTCCGCACACGGTGCCAAGAACACATTACTGAGCTGCAGCAAGATCTGCAGGCTTGTGAAAGCCATTGGCAGAAACAGGTCGATGAACGCAATGCTCTGTTGGCACTTTGGAATCAAGATTACACCCTGCGAATCGATTCATTAGAAACTCGCCTCCGGTCACTCGAGAGTGAAAGACTGTCGCTGCAATCACAAGTCGAAGCGGACCGACCGTGGATGAACTGGCGACCTAATTTCATCTTTGAGGCGGCCAATCGATTCATGGAGCAACTCTCTGGGCATGCTCTGAGTTCACTGCGTATCGATTCTCATAATCAGTTGACGGTAAGTAAAAACAACGACGCCCCTCTCTCCATGGAATCCCTACCGACGATTGAGCAGGGATTTGTTCGCCTAAGTCTATCCCTTGCTGCGGTCGAACAACTTGCCTTGCGAGGCATTCGCATGCCCCTGGTGATCGAGGATGCAGAACACCAAAGTCATAACTCTTGTGTGATTCGAGTCCTCGAATCTTTCTGTTGCAACGATCATCAAGTGATTCTACTAACGGGGAATCCTTCCCGCATGGAGCAGGGCGAGAGGTTCAACAGCACGTGGTTTGAGCTGCCCGACACGAGCATCACCTCGCCGTCGTGGTATCCCGAAACGCCACATCAACCGCGTGAGTCCAACCCAATTACTCCCGCCCCGGCTTCGAACCATCCTTGGAATTTGGATGCGTTTGATTCCCCACGCCCCCATATCCCCGAAATCTCACGCGGCTGGCATAGCGCGGCGAACGTTTCTTCCGTAAAACCAGAAACCCTGATTCCAACGCCCTTGGTCGCCGCCCCTCGTACCGGTTGCACACGGCAAACGATGCTGCAGGATATCGATTTGGTGGAATCCATTTACCTAACTTCGTTAGAAAATCTGAATATCCAAAACGTCGGGCAGTTATTGGAAGTTGATTTAACCGAACAAAAAAGCGATTTGATTCGCAGTGGTTTCAATTTGGAACAACTCGATCGCTGGCAAGCCCAAGCCTGGTTGTTAATCTGCTTTTCTGACATGACAGCCAACGATGCACGCGTCCTGTTGGGCAGTGGAGTCGATCGACCCGAGATGTTGGCTGAATTGGCAGAAACTGAGATTCTGGATCGCATCCGTCAATACCTCGACACATCAGCTGGTAAAAGAAGCAACGCCAGTTATTCCCAATTCTCCAGCGAGCGTTTGCGAGCATGGGCCAGTCGAGTTAACACGGATAACGGATGGCGAACCTACCAGCGCAGCCTGCTCCGCTCTCCCCAACTTGCCAACCATCCAGATACCACTGCGAGCCCGGCGCAGCGACTTGGTGAACGTCGAACCGCCGTGCGTCGGCCCGTGCAAAAACCTGTTTTGCACAAGTCAAAAGCGGAAGACAATGCTTCCCAGAAACAAAAGCAGAGCGTGAAGCTGAACACAAAATCAGATTTCAAGTTTTTCCTCAAACCCTCTGACGAATTAGAAGCAGCTCCCTCGATCGGCCCGAAAACAGCAGAAAAATTTGTTGACATCGGCATCGTAACCGTGCAAGACTTCTTGGAAGCTACGGTTGCCGATATGGCGACCCAATTGGGCAATCGCCGGCTATCGAAAAATGTCCTGAAAACCTGGCAACAACAGTCTCGCCTGATGTGTGACGTTCCCAATTTACGCGGTCACGACGCACAAATCCTCGTAAGCTGTGAAATACTTGACGCCGACGAACTGGCAAAGCATGAAGCCGCCTCACTTTTAGATGTGGTCTTGCCGTTTGTGGAATCCAAAGAGGGGGCTCGCATGCTACGAAATGCACGCAAACCTGATCTCACAGAAGTCACCGAGTGGATTCAAGCCGCCAATTACGTCACCGCACGGAAAGCGGCCTAGTAAGGTGGAAGTCGCAGGGTCGAGACCGCCCTTACGGTTACATGCTCGATGCCCTGTCGACCGGGGCTGAAGCACTTTTTTGCAATGTGAAATTTCAGACAGGCTCAAAAAGCTACTTTTAGTGTCTCTGACAGTTTCCTACGATGATGCATGAGATCCTTCATCATTTCATCATCCTGTCGCTTAGAGATTCCAAGATGCGGTGCCCGACTCTACTCCTTTCTACGATTTTTCTTTCCTGCCTAGTTGCCCATTCGCAAGCGCAAACTTACGCCGATTTGGTTTTACGAGGTGGCAAAATTGTCACCGTCGATCAGGCCAATCCACAAGGCCAAGCGATCGCGGTAGCCGGTGACAAAATCCTGGCTGTCGGTAGCGACCAAGAGATCTCAAAGTTCATTAATGCCCAAACCAACATTTTGGAACTAGAGGGGCGGTTGGCGATCCCCGGTTTCATTGAAGGACACGGACATTTTATAGGTACCGGTCAGTCGAAGATGATGCTGGATCTCTCCACAGCAGAATCCTGGGATGATGTGGCGAAGCAAGTTCAAACGGCTGCCGCGGTTGCCCCTCCGGGTGAGTGGATTATCGGACGCGGTTGGCACCAAGAAAAATGGAACGTGAAACCAGAACGCCTTTACGATGGTTATCCGACCCATGACAAGATCAGCGCGGTATCTCCGAACAATCCCGTCTTCCTGACCCATGCCAGCGGTCACATGTGCTTCGCAAACGATCTTGCGATGCGAGAAGCAGGTATCTCTGGTAACACGCAGGCTCCCGAGGGCGGTGAGATCCTGAAGGATGAAAACGGCACGCCCATTGGTATCTTTCGAGAAACCGCCCAAGGTCTCTTGAGCGGAGCGATCGCCTCCTCCACTGCCAAACAGTCGGATAAGGATCGAAAACGTCTTGCTGAGCGGGCCGTAGAGCTGGCAGTCAAAGAATGTCTTGAAAATGGGGTCACAAGTTTTCAAGATGCGGGTACCTCTTTCGCTAATATTGCGATGCTTAAAGAGATGGCAGCGGAGGGAGAAATCAATGTCAGATTATGGCTCATGGTGCGTGATCACCTGGCCTTGATGGAGGATAACCTAGCGCGGGCAAAAATCAGTCGCCATGCCAACAACTTCTTCACAGTCGGAGGCATCAAGCTCTCCCTGGACGGCGCACTGGGACCGCACGGAGCATGGTTATTACTGCCCTACGAAGACCTTCCTAGCAGCGTGGGGTTAAATACCGCGCCGCTGGAAACGGCAAGAGCATTGGCCGCTTTGGCTGTCAAACACGGTTACCAATTTTGTGTTCATGCGATCGGCGATCGAGCAAACCGAGAGGTGCTTGATATTTTTGAAGATTCGTTCGAAAACAACCCATCCATCATGCCTCGCCGTTGGCGAATCGAGCATGCTCAACACCTGCATCCGGACGATATTTCAAGGTTTGGCCAATTGGGAGTCATTGCCGCCATGCAGGGTATCCACTGTACCTCGGATGCCGTTTTTGTTCTTCAGCGGTTAGGACTGCGGCGTTCAGAAGAGGGCGCCTACGTTTGGCAAAAACTAATGCAAAGCGGGGCCGTAGTCATCAACGGCACGGACGTACCTGTTGAGAATATCAATCCCTTGGCCTCGTTTTACGCGACGGTCACACGGAAACTAAAAGATGGGACCGAGTTTTTCCCCGACCAAAAGATGTCTCGCGCAGAAGCCCTGAAATCCTACACGCTCGATTGTGCTTACGCGGCTTTTGAAGAAGACATTAAGGGCTCGCTGGAGGCTGGTAAGTTGGCAGATATTACCGTCTTGTCAAAAGACATCATGACTTGCCCCGAGGATGAAATTCAGGATGCCAAAGTCGATTACACAATTGTCGGTGGCGAAGTGGCATATGATCGCATGCAACCTCAACCTCAGCCTTCTCGCAAATGAGCCTATGGCCACGGTTCCGTCGGTCAGACCGCGGGGACGCTGCGTGGTGGGGTATTGGCAAATCAAACGATCGACCGTTCAACCAGGCATCACGCACCCGGGATGGCATTCCCAGCCACAAAACCGGTGCTGAAAGCTGCCTGGAAGTTATATCCTCCGATGGGACCATCCACATCGAGAATCTCGCCCGCGAGGAACAACCGCGGCACCAACCGACTTTCCATGGTTTGCGGATTAACCTCGCTTAATTCAATCCCCCCAGCAGTCACCTCTGCTTTGGCAAATCCCAGCGTACCCGAGATATCGAGGGGGCAGCGCTTGCTCTGTTGAATGATTCGATTCAGTCGTTTCTTACCGAGCTCGGCGAGTGACTGGTCACCTGGAATACCGGCTAACTCGCAAAGCTCATGAGCCAAGCGTTTGGGTAAAACTTGGCAGAGCTCATTGAGTAACTGCCGCCCACTGGACCGAGCGGCAGCCGATGTCAGGTTATTCCTCAACATTTCTTCGCTCACCCTTGGCAACCAATCGCAGATTAGTTTCTTGGGTAAGTTATTGGCAGGGTCGGTTACTAAACGACTGATGTTCAGTGTCGACGGTCCTGAACACCCACGGTGGGTAAACAAGAACGATCCGCGAAAACAGGTGCGATCGGCACGCACCATCTGCGGTTTGCCATTTTGTAATTGAATGCTGAGATCAACATCGGGAATGGTGACCCCGGATAAACGATGCACCCATTCATCGCGACATTTAAGAGGAGTCAACGCAGGACGCGGTGCCACCACCGAATGCCCCAACTCTGTTAACCAACCATATCCATCTCCGGTGGTTCCACAGCCGGGATAACTTTGCCCGCCACACGTCAAAACCAATGTGCGACAAAAAAAGCTCTGCTCGGCACAGGAAACGACGAAGTGATCATGGTTGGAGGCGATCCCCGTCACCGATGTGCCTGGTAAGATGTTGACACCCGTCTGCCTAGCTTGAGTCACTAATGCGTCTCGAACATCGATGGCTCGGTCACTCTGGGGAAATACCTTGCCCGTCTCCTCGACCTTGGTAGCAACACCCAAGCGATGAAAAGTATCGACCACTTCCTCCGGGGTAAGAGTTGCCAAGGCATACTTAAGAAAGCGTCCTTGGGATTTTCCAAATGCGTCTGCCACCTCGCGCCAAGAGGCGTTGTGCGTAATATTGCAACGCGTCCCACCAGACATCAATATTTTGACGCCCAGCTTTTTATTTTTCTCAATTAGCAACACGCGCTGCCCGCGTCTGGCAACGGTGGCTGCCGCCCATAAACCGGCTGCCCCTGCTCCCACGACAATCACATCATATTTCGAATTCATCATGCTGGTTCGGATTCCACACGATGCACAAAAACTGCATCGGCTTGATCATGAGACAGTTCAACCGTTGCTCCATCTTCGGTGATTAACGACCAGCGAATTCCATCGGCACTTCGAGGGCCGCCCAGCACCTTCGCCCCCGGCCGAAGACGATCTTGCAACGTAACATCTTCCACACGCACAATTTCTGCACGAAATCCCTCTCGCAGCAGACTCGAACGTACTTCCGAGAGCTCTTCAAAATCTACAAAATCCTCGGGGATCGTACTGCCGTGTGGATCTTTTAATGGATGGCCCAGTTTATCGTCCAAGTAATCGATGGTCTGCTCGTCATTCATGTGCTCCAATTTGTGCGCCTGTCCATGCAATTCGTTGGCAGGAGTCCCCATGCGATCCAAATAGGTTTCCCATATGCGGTGAGCTCGCAATAGGCGTCTGCCTTCCCGACGACCTTGGGACGTTAAACGAAGTTCGGTGCCTTTTTGATCCAGTAAATCTTGGCGAATCAAATGAATAATCGCTCTGCGGATTTTGGGTTTATTAGAAGCAATGTGCCGTACCACATCATTGATGGGGACCCATTCCTGCTCGCTTCGCAGGATCGCTCCCAAAACATCTTCTTTTATTTCCTGCGGCACAGCCCGGCGACGGCGATTCCAATCCACCAACAAACCGTATTTGGGGGCGAAAACTAAAGTTGCTAAAAAGAAACCGGTGCCCGTAATCACAATCGAAGGCCCTGGCGACGCTCCCGCGGCATGAGCCAGAAAAAACCCGGCCCAGAAACAACCTATCCCAATCGCAGCCGCCGCGACGATCATGCGATTGAGTCGGTCAAACAACAAATACGCTGAGGCTGCCGGCGTAATGACAAGTGCCACCACAAGAATAACACCAGCAATTCGGACACCACTGACAACCACCAAAGAGGTGCAGGCGGTCAACAAATAGTCGACCGCGACCACGGGCACGCCGATCGACGCAGCCATCACAGGATCAAAACTTGTTAATTGCAATTGGCGGAAGAACATCATCACCACGGCCACAATGAACGCGGTCACCAACCCAGCAATCCACAATTCGGAATTGCCCACGGAAATCACTGAGCCCACGATAAAATGATAGATATCAATATGGATGTATTGCCCCAAGGACTTCATTGAGATGGCGAACGCACCCAAAGCAAAAATACCGGTGTACATGATACCAATGGCAGTATCCTGTTTGACGCGTGAAACCCGTGTCACAAAACCCACCATGCCGACGGTTACGACGCCCGCCAACAACGCTCCCAACAGCATAGCGCCTACGTGAGCTTCGGTGCCAAACAACAGTTTCATCAAAAGATATCCGCCGACGACTCCCGCCAACATGGCATGGGCAATGGCATCCGATAAAAACGAAAGGCGGCGCAGGATAATAAAACAACCGACGACGCTGCAGGCCAGGGAAACCAGAGTCCCCACCACCAGTGGTTTAATGAGATGACCGTTCGCGAGATGGAATTCTGTCAACCAGTCCATTATTCGGGTGACCTCCCATCTTCCTTGCCGGGCAGGCGGCCTTTTTGCAAGACTTCCTCGAGTGTGTGATTGGTCAGAGCCTCGAAGACGCGCAACTTGCCCTCGTAAACATCGCTCAGTAACTCGGGCTCCAATACCTGCTCCGGGGAACCGAAGGCGAACATTCGTTGTTTTAACAGGATGAGCAAATCGAAGTACTCGCAGGCTGTTTCCAAATCGTGGTGGACCACCACCATCGTTTTTCCTTTTTGGCGAGCCTCCGTTAACACATTGAGAATAGCCCCTTCAGTGGCTGCGTCGACACCTGCGAATGGTTCATCCAGCAACAGGATATCCGCATCTTGGGCCAGCGCACGTGCCATAAAAACACGCTGCTGCTGCCCACCTGACAATTGACCAATTTGTCGTCTTGAGAATTCACTCATTCGCACCTGCTGCAACGCACGATCGGCAAGCGCATAGTCATTTTTGGACATATCTTGCCACCAACGCTTGCTGCCATAACGCCCCATTAACGCGACCTCGCGCACGGTGATGGGAAAGTCCCAATCCACAGACCCTCTCTGCGGCACATAGGCCACCCGCCCTTTGACGCGCGCGACATCCTCACCAAGAATTTTCACGGAGCCTATGTCTGGCTTTACGAACCCCAGAATCGCCTTGATTAAAGTTGATTTACCCGATCCGTTTGGGCCGATCACGCCGACTAGCTTCCCCGCTGGAATAGCCAAAGAGACGTCCAAAAGTGCGGGCACCGGACCGTAACTGACGGTTAGATTCTGCACCTCGATCGCCGGCTTGGATACACTTTTTGAGGAACTCATGCGTGTCTCGATAAGGGAATGCAACCTAAAACAACTTGTCGTTTGACGACCAATCTCGCTGGCCCGTTATGCCCCGAGGTGTTAATCATGCGGCGGCTCATAATCGACAACCTCAATCCGCACCAGTTCGCTAATCGGTCCCTTTTGATCAGCCCAGATAACCTCATGAGCTATCTCATAACCATCCCGGACAATCGACACGCGAAAGGCTCTGGCAATTTCAGATTGAGGTGCCTGAGTAGACGCCTCCAAGCTGAAAGCTCCGCCACTGGATTGGGAAGCGGTCTCGACGGGAGTGACCTGAACAAGGAAATCATTGAGGCCCTTTTTGATATCGGCGACATTTTCAATCGTCACCGGAACCCCGGCTGCAATCAACTCATTCGACTCCAGCAGTACATGATCTCGAAAAGCAACTTTGATGGCCGGAAACCCAAAACTGTTTCCCTGAACATCAAACGTACTCACCACGTTGATATCGTAACTCCCGTCGGCGTCCCATTCTGCGACCTGTGTGGGAACGGGCTTTATTTGCTGTGTAAAAAAAGCGTAACTCCAAACGAAACCCACGATCAAAACCGCAAGGACAACAGCCATTAACGTACGAATCATGGGCTCACTTTAATGCAGCGACAATGGTTAATACATTTTCCCGCATCATGCCGATATAGGTTTCCCCTGCGGTACCCCGGGGGCCCATTGCATCGGAATAAAGATGACCGCCGATTTTGACTCCGGCATCTCGCGCAATCTCGCTGATCATTCGCTGATCCAAAGACGTTTCCACAAAAATGGCCGCGACTCCGGTTGCGCGAATCGAGTCAACCACCGCCTGTCTTCTTTCCACACTAATCCCGCCAATTTCCTCAGTCGTCCAGCCGGCCGGGCTGATCGGGCGGAAACCGAACGTCTTACAAAAGTACCCAAACGCGTCATGGTGAGTTACTAACACGCGTCGTTCGGCGGGGATTTGATTGATTTGGTCATTGATCCAATTATTCAAGGCATTCAATTCGCCCAGATAAAGCTCGGCCCGTTGTTGAAACCGATGTGCGTTCGCTGGATCAATTTCGCTGACGGCACGTAAAATATTGCGGACGTAGATTGCCGCGTTGGCCGGTGCGAACCAGGCATGAGGATCGTTGACAAATCCGTCCTGCTCTTCAATTTTTAGAGGCTGGACCCCGGTGATACAGGTGACAATCGTTTTGCTGCTGTTTTCCGCCAACCGACGCATCCACTCAGCGCCCTCCAGATGCCAGCCATTTTCGAGACATAAATCGGCTCGTTGCACCATCTCAGCGTCTTCAATCCGGGTTTGGTAGGTATGAGGGTCCTGCCCCGGAGCGAGGACACACAGCACTTCCCAGTCATCCCCCACGATTTGCCGCGTAAAATCACATATTTGAGTGGTACTGCAGACTACGACTTTTTTCTGCGCCTCGGCACCATTTGAAATCCACCCCAGCAAAATCATCGCTGCAATAATTACGCGATACAGCATGGCAGTTGTCTTTCTCACACGATTACGGGGATTAAAACTAAAAATGCCCCAAGAACGGGCTTCCGAATCTTAAGAGCTACCCAACAGGCGGTCAACGCGCACGCTTCCCCCCTCATTTCCCGAATTCTCCCTGTTATAGTGAACCTGTACTATGGTAAAAATGTCCTTAGTCCTGTTATTCCAACGGATCTATAACAGGCCATGCTCGTGACACTCCAACCAAACTTGCTTCCATCCAAGGACCTCACCTTGACCGATAAATCGTCCCCGTCTGCAGCTGTCGACCGCAGGAATCCCGAACGCAGCCTCGAGTTAGCCTTGGCCGCAGCAAGAACAGCCGCAGAAAACGGTGGCACTGAGATCAAGGTGCTGGATATGAGTAAACAGACGGCGTTATTCGATTACTTTGTAATCGCCACAGGCACCAGTCGTCGCCAATTGCACGCGATGAGCGAAGAGATCGATCACAAGCTCGAAGACGATCTCAATGACAAGCGCACCAACATCGACGGCTACGACGAAAGCCGCTGGATTGTCTTGGATTACGCGACGGTTGTGATTCATCTATTCGACAGCGAAACTCGCGATTTCTACAGCCTCGAACAAATGTGGGCAGACGCAGAACAAGTCGATCTGCAAGATCTGCTGAAAGACATTTAGGAAAAGCCTGCCCTACCAGGCATTCTTTTCTCGATGGCTCTACTTGGCTTGGAGTTCTTTTAGTAGCTCCCGATACTCAGCTTGGGTGTTGATATTCCTCAGGGTTTGATAGGTCGGGTCGAGGGCAGCAAATTCGCCTGCCGAAAAATCGCAGGTCTTGATCGCGTTCAACAAGTCCTTCACACGCAGCTGCTGCTGTTGAACCATGGAGCTGATACAGGACTGGACAGACGTGCGATAGACGGCAGTCAGTGGGTAAACCTGCCCCTCAATTTTGGGTACTACCGCATCGACTGAGGAATCCAATTTATTAGCCATCGCTCGGTAGACCTGTGGGACCACCAATGGGGCATCGCAGGTGCCCACAAAAACCAGGGGGTAGTCCGCAAGGAAATCCAGACCAACGCGGAGTCCTTCAAGAGGGCCAGCGTCGGGGTTTTGATCTCGAATGATTGCTTGAAAATTGCAACCTTTGGGCTCCATCGCATCGTGCCCAATCACCAACACGCGGTAGGGAGAAAGTTGGGAAAACGCCTTCTCCACACGCTGCAATACGGTTTCCTTTCCAAGTGGCAGTAGCGCTTTATCCTGCCCCATTCGACGCGAACGCCCGCCACTAAGAATTAGAGCGGGATATTTGCAAAGCGGTTGTGAGGGGTGGGATAGATCAGTCATAATCGACAGTTAGTCAACGTGGGAAAGCGGAATAGATGGCATGCTTGAGTTTGAATTGAAACAGATACCCGAAACGGTACTAGAGGTTTTTTCGATCACGCCCGGTAGCATCCGAAATACCAAGTGTGTGGATATTCTTCGCCAACCCATCCGTTTAGGTAATACCGTCACGGAAATCGGTGATTGGTTTAGTGTATCAGGTGATGGCTCAGATCTGCACCATATCTGGAACGGAGATTTGTCACGGGTGCATGGACTCGGTTATCAAATGTCTGATGGACAGATACAAGTGAATGGGGACGTCGGCAACCACCTTGGCAGTCGAATGACTGGCGGTACCATCCGCGTTCAAGGATCAGCCGGGCATTACACCGGAGCGGAACTGCATGGGGGCCTCATTCATGTTCAGGAAAACGTCGGTGATGGAACCGGTTCGGCCTACGACGGAGGTGCCTTAGGTCAAAATGGCGGTGCGATCTTGGTGCAGGGTTCCGCAGGGCATGATGTAGGCCGCGGCATGCGACGCGGATTAATCGGCATCGGCGGGACAGCACAACAGCGGTGCGGTTTCACCATGCGAGCTGGCACCATCATGGT
>JAAEPL010000243.1 GCA_024232675.1 Planctomycetaceae bacterium | reverse complement strand
GGAGATCGACGAGTTCACGTGGGACGATGTCGACTGGAAAGAGAACCGAATGCTGATTCATTCGCCCAAGACTCGCAAGCTCGGCAAGGCGGCTCGCATGGTTCCCATCCTGCCAAGCTTTGAACCCTATTTGCGGCAAGCCTTTGAGCAACGCGATCCCGAGGAGTCTTATGTCTTCGCCGGTTTACGCAAAATGAGCTCGATCGGTATGCCGGCGAAGCGGATCGTAGAGAGGGCGGGCCTGACCCCATGGAGCAACTTCTTTAATGCCTTGCGGGCCAGTGCCGAGACCGATTTGATGGACCAATACGGGCTGCGTCGCGCGTGCATGTGGGCCGGAAACAGTCCGGCCACGGCGATGAAGAATTATGCCTTGGTCCGCCAGACGGACTTCCAGGATTTGGGGATGGCGGGACCCAAAGGCGACGCCAAATCCGACGCGGTGGAGGCGTTTTTTGCCAAATCCGACGCTGCACCCGCGAGCACGGTAGAGCAGGGCGGTTCGAAAAACCCACAAAAAAACGCATTGCCTTCCCATTTAGGGGAAAGCAATGCGTCCTTAGTGGGCGGTATTGGACTTGAACCAACGACCTCCACGATGTCAACGTGGCGCTCTAGCCAACTGAGCTAACCGCCCTGATGAATGATCCGGTTTGCAGACAAACCAGAAATTCAACCGAGGTCAAAGTATATCGTGTTCCTGCCGTTTGGGAATATCATAACCCCCAAATTTCAAGCTGCCGCTGAATCTAACGCGACACAATCCGTTCAGCCGGACGGGACGTGAGGTATCCGCCGCCCGAGAAGCCTCACACGGCGTATTTCCAAGGAGAAATCCGCTTGCAACCTCCGCTCGCAAACGGCCAAAATCCTCGTCCGTAACCCAGGACGGACGGGTGCCTAGGGAGCCTGTTTCTTGAATTCCTGTTTCATCGGCCCCTGCTGAAAGCGGATTCGATCATAGCCTTTGCCCGCAGCGGATTCGAAAAATTCCAGGCGGATCTGAGCCGCGTCAAAACGGAAATCGGTGTCGCTCTTGGCCGTCAAGGGAAAGGCCGATTGACCAGTCGCTTGACCCGTCAATTTTCCGTCGCCATCCACGGCAATCGTGATCTTCAAAGGAAAGTTCTCCGCAGCGTAGGTGCCCTCGTACAAACGTAACTGTTTCTCGCTGACTTCTACGGATGCAAATGAGGGTAATTCAGCGGGCATCGCAAAGACACGTTTTAGAGATTCAATCATTAATTGATTAAACGGGTATACGACCCCATTACCGCAAATCGCAATCACCACATCGTCTTCCGGGAAATATGCTAAGCCGGAACGAAACCCATCGATCGCGCCGTTGTGGCCCAAGGCGCGTTTGCGACCAAACGGAAATGACATCAAGCCTTGGCCCAGGCCGCCGGAGGTGTCGGTCATGCGATCAAGAGATGCTTGAGAAACCAATTTGCCGGCAAACAGTCCACTAATAAAAGTTACCAGATCGCCGGAGGTCGAGACGATGACACCCGCTGCGTGTGGCACGCTGGGATCGGTCGGCGGCACCTTGATCCACTCATTGATATGACGAAAGGAATCGGCATTGTTTTCGATCGTCGATGCCGGCTCAAAAAAAGTGCGAGTCATGCCCAAGGGATCCGTGATCTTTTCTTTTAAGACTTCGGCGAATGGTTGTGCGGAGATCTTTTCCACGAGATAACCGAGCAACAGAAAATTGGTGTTGCTGTATTCCGTCTTCTCACCCGCAGGGAAATCCGCCGGCAATTTTTCGATTCGCTCCAGCATCGCTTGCCGGGTTTGCGGTTGCCTGCTCCATGCAGGGTAATCCGGCGTGGCGGTGATGTTTTTTAGTCCGCTGCGATGTCGCAGTAATTGGTCGATGGTGATTTGATCGGCATGCACCACGTCGGGAAAGAACTTGGACAACTTGTCGTCCAGTGAGATCTGCCCGGCGTCGACCATTTGGTTGATCAGCACCGAGGTGAACATCTTGGTGATCGAGCCGATGCCATAGCTCGTTTGCGAGTCAGCTAAAACGGGTTCTCCCGCGGCGGTCAAACCACGCTGTCCAAACGCTTGGTTGAACACCACGTTGCCATCCTTCAGCACCGTAACGGAGCCCATAAACTGGTCATGCTTTTCCAAGTGGGAAAAGAGATCTTGCAGCGTTGCCGAAACGGGTTGATCCGCCGTCGGTTTTTCCTGAGCCGAGCTGACTTCTTGAAATGACGGCAGCAGTAAAAGGAAGGCGATGAGCGTGAGAGAGCGTTTCATGGTTGGGGTCTTTGCACCGCGAATGGGTTGGGAAACTCAAGGTCTCGGAAACTGCCGTTTGCCAAGTGCGGGGAATGGAGGTCCATTCCGCCCTAAGGCTGGCGGTGTGCTCACGGGACACCCCATGGTTCGGGTTTCGATGGGGCGTTGCTGTTTTCGTGAACCGACGTATCCGGATATTGTCTGTCCCTTTATACTGCATGCACGCCCCAGCCGCATTTGTTTTCGCGGAGGGTTAATTCCTGTTTGAGATTGAAAGAAATATGGCCAGCGTAAGATTGCCTGATGGCAGTATCAAAGAGTTCGAAGATTCGGTCACTGTTAAACAAGTCGCCAAAAGTATCGGCTCTCGTCTGGCCAAAGATGCCATGTGGGGCGAGATCGACGGCCAGCCTGTCAAACTGGATTATTTGATTGAGGGCGATGCCCCGACCAATTTAAAGATCATCACGCGAAAAGACGTCGCTGCGCTGGCGACGATGCGGCACTCCTGTGCGCATGTGATGGCTCGAGCCGTGATGCGATTGAAACCCAATGTGCAATTAGCCTTTGGGCCGACCATCGATGGTGGCTTCTATTACGACATTGAATCGCCGGACGACCCGATCAAAGAAGAAGACTTTCCAGCGATCGAAGCCGAGATGCAGAAGATCGTTGAATTGGATGAGCCATTTGAACGGCTGGAGCGATCCCGGGATGACTCCATCCAAATCTGCCAAGATTTACAGCAACCGTTGAAGGTTGAGCATATCGAGGAGGGCTTGGCCGACGAAACTAGTCTGTCATTTTACCAGCAAGGCGAATTTCTGGACCTCTGCCGTGGCCCTCACGTGCCCAGCCCTAAATCGATTGGAGCTTTCAAGCTATTGTCGATCGCCGGAGCTTATTGGAAAGGTGACGAGAGCCGTCAGCAACTGCAGCGTTTGTATGCCACGGCTTTCTTTGACAAGAAAGCACTGAACGAGCACCTGGAACGCATTGAAGAGGCCAAGAAACGCGATCACCGAGTGCTTAACAAACGCTTGGCGTTCTATCACATCGACGAAGACGTGGGTCAAGGCTTGATCCTGTGGACCCCACGCGGTGCATTCATCCGCCAAAAATTACAGGACTTCATTTCCGAGCACTTGGCTCGTCAGGGGTACGAGCAAGTCTTCACGCCGCAGATCGGGAAACTGGATCTGTACCGCACCTCGGGTCACTTTCCCTATTATCAAGACAGCCAATACCCGCCGATCGTGATGCGGGACCAATTAAATTTGCTGGCCGAAGAAGGTTGCAGCTGCAGCGAACTGGCCAACAAGATGAAAGATGGCGAGATCGATGGGTACATGTTGCGACCTATGAATTGCCCCCATCACATCAAGATCTATGGTTCCCAACAGCGCAGTTATCGCGATCTGCCCATTCGATTTTGTGAATTTGGAACCGTTTATCGCTGGGAACAATCGGGCGAGATCGGTGGCCTGACCCGCGTACGAGGATTTACTCAGGACGATGCGCATCTGTTCTGCACCGAGGAGCAATTGGCCGACGAGGTCAAAGGTTGCCTGGAACTGGTGGAAATCGTATTGGGTGCGATGGGCCTGGATGATTATCGCGTGCGTGTGGGATTGCGGGATCCGGACTCCGGGAAATACGTCGGTGAGGCCGAAAACTGGGATCGTGCCGAGCAGGCTTGCCGTGATGCGGCCGCCAGTTTGGGACGGGATTTCAGTGAGGAACCGGGCGAAGCGGCCTTTTATGGTCCGAAGATCGATTTCGTGGTGCGTGACTGTATCGGTCGCGAATGGCAATTAGGCACCGTGCAGGTCGATTACAACCTGCCCGTGCGATTCGATTTGCATTACATCGGAGCCGACAATCAGCCGCATCGACCGGTCATGATCCACCGTGCTCCGTTTGGCTCGATGGAACGCTTCATTGGCGTTTTGATCGAACATTTTGCCGGTGCTTTCCCGCTATGGCTCAACCCGGAGCAGGGGCGAGTCTTGACCGTCAGCGAGAAAAGCGAGGATTACGGCCGCGAAGTGCAGGATAAATTCAGGAAAGCTGGGTTGCGGATAACCAGCGATTTCCGTAGTGAAAAGCTGGGCGCCAAGATCCGAGACGCGCAAATTGAGATGACCCCCTACATGTTTGTGGTGGGACCCAGAGACGCTGAAAATGGCACCGTGTCGGTACGCGACCGCTTGGATGGCGATCAGGGAGCCATGAGTATCGACGAGGCGATCGCCAAATTACAACAAGAAGTCGCCGATCGGGTTGTGCGGGTTAAGCATAAATCCGACGTATCGCTGGTTGGCGATGGCGTGGACAATGAATACTAGGCCTGCCGACAAACAGGTATGGGAGTGCTCGATCTGGCTTAAAACGCCGAAAATCGTGGTTTTCCATAGCCTGTAATTTGCAGGAACCGTATAAACACTTATTATTAAGAGGCTTCGCCGCGGTCTGATCTGCCCGCAGAGCCAACGACCCACTGTTTTGTTCCGTTTGAAAGGGGCCAAAGATCGATCAATATCGTACCAACGAACAGATTCGTATTTCACCTGTTCGTGTCATTGATGCCGAGGGAAACCAACTGGGAGTGATTCCAACCAAAGACGCGCTGGCAAAAGCAAAAGATACCGGTTACGACCTGGTGGAAGTTGCACCGGAAGCCAAACCGCCCGTCTGTCGTATCATGGACTATGGCAAGTTCCGATACGAAAAGAGCAAGAAGACCCAAAAGAGTAAATCCCACCAAACCAAACTCAAAGAAATCCGTGTACGGCCCAAAACCGGCCAGCACGACATCGATTTCAAGGTCAAGAAAGCGATCGGCTTTCTCCAGCACAAAGATAAAGTGCAAGTCACCGTCATGTTTCGCGGTCGCGAACTAGCCCATATCGAAGAAGGGCAAAAAGTGATGGAGGGCATCATTTCGATGCTGGACGAATATGGCAAAGTCGAAAGCCCGCCTTCCAAACAGGCGCGGCGAATGCATTGCACTATCGCACCTAAATAGAACTGATTGCCGACCAAGCAAATCAGCGGATCGTCTGATCTGAATCCACCAAGCCGCGGCGTTATTTGCGCCGCGGCTTTGTTTCTGGATTTGTCTTCAAGCCCGTTAGCGCGGTTCCCGACCGTCATCCGTTTAGCCCCTTGAAAAAACAGCACGACTGGTTTACCGTCAGCAGAGCCAGCGAAAAGGTGCTCTTAATTCCTGTCCGGAATTGGGAGGTAACAGGGAATCCAGTCCGATTCTGGAACGGCCCCGCCGCTGTAGGTGACAGACGTCCGGTTTCTTATGCCATTGCATTCCTTCACGGGGATGCGAGAAGGCGCCGGAATTTCTTCGAAGTGTTTGACGTGCGTATTCATCGCACGCACAGGCTTCGAAGCTGCACGAGTCAGAAGACCTACCTTTTCGTTTTCATTGCTGTTCCTACGAGGGTGGGACGCCGTGAGGTCATTTACTGATCCAAATAAAGGATGCGCGGTCGTCGATACGATCGGGTGACTTTGAAATTATCTCGACCCCCCAGGATTCGATGTTGAGGTCTTTGCGCCCCAGATCCGCCTTCACACTGATTGAACTGTTGGTCGTCATCGGAATCATTGCGATTCTGACCGGACTGCTTTTACCGGCGGTGCAACAGGTTCGTGAATCGGCGCGTCGCAGCGGATGTTCCAGCCATCTCCGACAAATCGGTTTGGCCGTGGCCAGTTACCATGCGACGTATCGGAAATTGCCGGTGGGATGCCTAGAGTGGCGATCCGGCAGTAACCCCGAGCAACGACAATTGGCGTGGTCGGCCCAGATCCTACCGCAGTTGGAACAGGTGCCACTGGCTCAACAACTTGATCTCACCAAGGCCTTTGATGCGCCGGCAAACCGGGTGGCGGCTGCCGTCACCGTGCCGGTTTTTTTATGCCCGTCGTCGGCCGAACGAGGCCGTGATTCTGACCGCGGTCGCATCGATTACGGAGGCATCTACGGCGAACGAATCAGCGGACCCAACCATCCACCGAAAGGCACCATGTTGATTGATCGGGCCATTCGGTTTCGCGAAATCAATGATGGCCTTTCACAAACGCTGGTGGTCGGCGAAGACGCCGGTTGGTCGGATGGTGAGTGGGTGAATGGTCGCAACATCTTTGACCAAGCCTTTGCCATCAATGCCGCTCCGGCCTTTGAGAATGACCTGCGCAGCGACCATCCGGGTGGCGTCAATGTGCTGTTTTGCGACGGGCACGTGCAGTTTTTGAGTGACGAATTCAATCTGGATGCGTTGGCTGCCATCTGCACACGGGCGGGGAGTGAAATCGTGAATCCCATGGATAAATAAACTTTTCCACAACTATAAATCAGGAATCTACAACAGTGAATCTTTTGAAAACGGATAGATCTTTGGCGCTTGCCATGGTGATAATTTGCCTCGCATCGATGGCCTTTTTGCCAAGCACGTCAGCGGTGCTGCAGGCAGAGATCGTTGATTTTG
>JAAEPL010000242.1 GCA_024232675.1 Planctomycetaceae bacterium | reverse complement strand
TTCAACACGCACCACACACACGCCGATACGGTAGATAAAGTCGACCCAAAGCAGCTGACCGATTGCGCCGTAACGATGGCCGCTGCCGCCTTCATCTTGGCGGACATGCCAAAGAAACTTGGGGAAAAGTAAACCATTCCCTTAAAGAAGGTCGCGCAATTTTGAGTCGCAACACCCGACAACTATCGTCGTCGATGGCTTAGAGATCATCAGAGCCGAGCAACTCGGCCTCTTTTTCATCAGCCGAAATCCCTACCAACTGCAAAGCGTTAAGGATGACGTCTTTGTCGGCATTGGCGTCCACCATGGCACGAAAGACACCCACCTCGTTGCCACTTAACTTCTGCACTTGCCAAGCACCCATTTTTATTTCGGCATTGGATCGAATCAAATTCTCGCAGACATCAGCAGGAACCTTGCTACCTTTTTTGGCGGGCACAAACCCGACCGCCCAGACCTCGCGAATCTCTAAATCCTGATAATTCACTGTCTTGGAATTTACGAACACAATCTGTGAACGGCCATCGTCGTACTCAAAAAGCAACTTGAAGTCACCATCCTCGTCAATTTCGTATTTCAGCTCTGTTTGATCGAGTCGCTCCCGTACCCGCTCATCATGGTCGGCAACTGCTTCCGCGGCGTTTTTTGCTTGACCCAAAGCAATAGCATGGGGCAAGTTAATTACCACTAAGAGGAATAAAACAGCAAAGGACAAAACCTTCATGACGGGCTTTCATCGAGGAATCGCAAAATGAATTGGACCCACTCGGGGTCCGACGGAGCCAACGTACCATAGAAGCACAATTCCGTCGATAAAGACTTATCAGCGGCAAAAGCGGGGCAGTGGCACCCCCAAAACACCAGCCTTATTTTTAATACCGGTCTCGGCGTCACCTGTGAAAGTGCAAGCTATCGCTTTTTTTGACGTCGTACGGCGAGCCAACCGGCCAACACGACAACCACCCCCAAGCCACTCGGCTCTGGCACACTGCGGAAACCCAGATACTGTTCGGTGTAGAGCGAGGCGTGATGCAACCGCTCTTCGGGTGTCGCACCATCAGGAGACAGAATGGCGTAAACCGGCAAGCTATCAAGGATGTCCGGAGCAGAGGTCAACATCCGCCATTCAAAGACATAGATCTCGTCTTCGGGGCGTTGATTAATTTTGTATTCAAAGGGCAGATCAATATGCCCATGAACGTCTACCACTTCTACCAAATCCAAGGAACCGTAAACCCCATCACTAACGAGCAATGTTTCTGTGAGCGTGGTGATTTCAATTTCATCGGCAAGACCGATGGGCTGGAAATCCGGAATCGTACCCGGAGCCGGCATCATGGGAGGCGATGACCATTTATAAACGTCCGTCAATTCCAGACTGATGGAATGTCCAAGTAACCGAGAATCAGGGTTGAAGATATCCCAAGCCGGCAATGTTGAAAAAGCTTCATTTTTACCACCCGGGGCATCCATCCAATGATCGTGAATGGCATTGAAGTAAGGCCGGTGCACGCCCCCGCCATCATCGATGCCTCCCCCAATCGATCCTTGCGCCCAAAGCGCACTATCATTACGGACTTCGATTTCAAATCGCCGCCCATCATGGGCCTGCAAACAAGCGGTGACGCAAGTCGCCAAAACAAAAGCAAGAAAGGTCCAATGTCGGCACATCGTTTTACACACCCGTGTTAAAATCATTCGAAGATCGACGGAAGTCATATCTTATCACGGAAAAGCCAAAGTGGGGACGAAATCAAAGGATCCCGCACTGCGAAAACTGAATTTCACGCATCCAGTTTCGTTCGCTCTCGAGGACCAGTCCATCCCGTATTCGCTTTGCAGGACGCCAGTTACGGTCTTTGGTTACTGAAATACTTGTGTTCGTAACGCTGCAAAAGATCATCAAATTCTTCGATCAATTGAACCAACTCGTCGTTATCCAATTTTTGCAGGGTCATCATTCTTTGAATTCGACGATGAGTGGGTACAACATGCCGATCGGGTCGATGGGGAGGTTCTACCACCACAACGTCCGCCGGTGTCGTTCCCTCGTAACAGGTCACGCTGGGTGAGGCGAACAGAGTAAACGGATTTTCTTGATAGCGATCATTTCTAGCAAGCAAGTCCATCGCATCCCGCATACAACGAACGATGTGCGAGGGACTTGAGACCAATACGACGCGTTGAATATCGCGTTCTTGGAAAATATCGAAGGCAGCCACCAGTTCGCCAAGCGTATTCTGAGACTTCGTATCCAAAACGATCCGAGACAGCATTTCCGTTCGCCACTCCGCCCACAGATGGGGATCAGACGATTCCGGAACTTGCCGCTGAAATGCTTTAAATTGCAGCAAGCCGTCAAAATACTGCCTCAAGTACTCCATGGAGTACTCGCTTTCTACGAGTTTGCGACCGCTGGATGCTGCCTCACCCAACCGAAACTCTTTCTCGGAGGCGCCCGTGCCAAACACCAGCACCTCCGCATCAAATTGCCGAGCCACTAAGAGACCTTGAGGAATCCGCCCCAGGTGCTCGGGAGGATCCCCCCACGCAACGTGACGCCAATTCTCAATATTTAAATTGCAACCGTGTACTAATACTCCTGTTTTCATGACGTGAGTTTATCGCCACGCCGCCCGCTCGGTAAGACCGGCTTGACAATCCCAACCCAACCAGCGGATGTTGGAAAGGGCAGAGCCTCCCCGAGACAATAGACAGGCAGTCACCTGTAACCGTCAGCACGAGTATTTCCGAGCATATATTGCTGGCCACCTCGCTTGAAAAAGCCTGTTTGCCGAGCGAAAAGCCACACGGCGAGATATAATGGGGCAGCACTTCAGCAAAAACCACATAGCCAATCACCCCAGGAATACTGAGATGGCAACAGGAGCCAGCGACTGCGACAGCACTCAACAAGCAGTCGAATTCATTGCAAAAATCCGAGAACGTGTCGCCACCGTCGTTGTCGGACAGGATGAAGTGGTTGAGCGAACCTTGATCTCCCTATTCACCGGGGGGCATTTACTATTGCAAGGGGTTCCGGGCCTGGCAAAAACACTGCTGGTTTCTGTCATCTCAAAAACTATCGATCTGGATTTCGCCCGCATCCAATTCACCATCGACCTGTTGCCGTCGGATATTCTTGGTTCCGAAATTCTCGACCAGAAGACCAGCGAATTCAAAATTCTCAAGGGTCCCATTTTCACCAACCTGTTGCTGGCTGACGAGATCAACCGCGCGGCACCCAAAGTACAGGGCGCATTATTAGAAGCGATGCAGGAGCGGAAGATCACAATCGGAAATGAGAACTTTCCTCTGCCAGCCCCCTTCTTAGTGATTGCCACGCAAAATCCGATTGAACAAAGCGGGACCTTCGAGCTTCCCGAAGCTCAACTTGATCGCTTTATGCTTTGCCATCGTTTAACCTACCCGACGCCCGATGAAGAAAAAGAAATTTTGCGTCGCAACTCAGCGTTGGGAATTCGTCGGCAAGATAAAGGGGCGGTCGCAAGAACGGAATTTGATATTCTTGACGATCAACCCGTGGGCACCGCGGAAGACTTGATCACTTGCATGCATGCGGTTCAGGATGTTCACGTTAGCGATGTTTTCATGGACCATGTTGTTGAACTGGTCAACCGCACCCGCATTCATCCTGCGTTGGAAGTCGGATGCTCACCTCGGGCAGGCATCGCGTTGCTTAAATCCTCGCGGGCACGGGCGTTGATTAACGGTCGACATTACGTGGTTCCCGAAGACATGTACTCGCTGGCGGAAGATGTGATTCTGCACCGCATCCGATTGAATTACGAGGCGCTAGCCGATGGCTTGACCGGCCAGTCGGTACTGCACAGCATCATGAGTGAAATGGGTCTCACGACATCCACCATTTAACAGGTAGGTGGCCACGGCCATGCCCCAGTATCAACTCAATTCGATCGACACGCTGGATTCCCGACAATTCGCCATGGCGGTGAAACGTCTTGCCGACAGTCTCAGTTACGGAACGGATGCCTCACCGTTCCTCGGCAGCGGGACAGAATATGTACAATCACGTCTCTACCAACCGGGGGATCCCGTACGTTCCATCGATTGGAGAATCACAGCGCGGACTCGTAAATTTCATGTGAAGGAATTTGAGACGCCCAAACGGATGCCCTGTTACTTGCTGATTGACACCTCCGCTTCGATGACGGTTAGCTCAACCAAACGCAGTAAATATGCGACGGCGGTCTACATGGCCGGCGGCTTGGCCTTTGCCTGCCTCGATCGCATTAGCCCGGTTGCTGTTCTTGGGGTCGGTGAAACCGACTTGCGTTACACGCCCAGTTTATCCCGCGATAAAATCATGCAGTGGATGCATAAATTGAGGCACTACAATGTTCAAGAACAAACCATGCTGACCGATCGGATCCGAGAATTGGGACCGCTACTAACCAATCATTCCCTGATTATTGTGCTTTCCGATTTGCACCAACCAGACGCATTAGGCCCGCTTAAACGCTTGGCCCAGCAACACGACGTCGTGGCTTTGCAATTGCAGGATCCTGCTGAGGCATCGTTGAAAGGTGCAGGCTTTGTGCGTGCCCGGGAAGCCGAGTCTGGCCAACCGCTGACGACTCGCGGGAAAAATGTTGGCATCGATCAGACCATGCTCGCGCAAGATTTGAAACGAGGGCGTGTGGATCATTTACTCATCCGCACCGACCAACCCTTTGCCTATCAGCTACGGCATTTCTTTAAATCGCGTGGATTGCTAGGCCGAGGTGCTAGATGATGAAATCGCAGTTAATCATAGCCGTCTTGATCGGAGTCACACTTTCCTGGGCCACGAACGTCTGGGCCCAAGAGAGTGGTGAGCTTCATTCGCAAACCGTAGGCAAGGCTGGCTACATCAAAGAAATCATTTTGCCGGGGCCGGAACTCACTGCCAGACCACTTGATCAAGAATCTGAAATGGTGGTGCGCATCATCCAAGCCATTCCTCACGGCGATAGCTTCCGCTACGAAATCCAATTTCATGGCCTTGAACCCGGCTTGCACGACCTAGGCGACTGGCTGGAAAGAAAGGACGGCAGCACTAACGACCTTCCCGAAATACCGATCGAAATCCTTTC
>JAAEPL010000241.1 GCA_024232675.1 Planctomycetaceae bacterium | reverse complement strand
GCTTTTGATATTCTGTAGCAATTGCTTTCGTTCTTGATTATCGAGGATAATTTTAATCGGTGCGGGCATGGTAAAAGTAAGGTTGTGAAGTGACCTACAATCTTAACATATCATTACTCTATTTAATACACTGCACTAGTGGGTTAAGTGGTTGGTTTTGAGATGATAAACCTCCTTAACTTAGTGGCATTCGGGACAGATCTATTCCCTACCCGATACCCCCGTTACTATCTGATTTGTTGTCAAAAATTAAATCTGTCCCCTGATAAATTCACGGAAAAGAAAGACTTGTTCCAACTACAAATATGACAAGATTCGGTATTTCGTTTGACGCTTCAGCCTATCGTAGTAAAAACATATCGGGAACAGAAGTGCAATTACGATTAGCCACGCAAGATAAACTCTGGGCAAACTCAATCCGGTTTCCGGGTGGTATTGCCAAGCGTCAGGGTAACTCGTTCCGATTAACAACACGAGTCCGTGCGCGAGATACAAATGCGCCAGATAAAAAAATAACGGTACTCGCCCGAAAACGCAGACGGGATTTGTCGCACCGATCTTCACGCGCTCGAGCAGGCCAAGTACCATCACGATTGGCCCCAGGGTCATCAGTTCGAAAACCAGTGATGGCGGGTAGCGTTCGGCATTAAAGAAAGACAGTAGCGTACGAAACCCGGTGACTTGAGTCGTCCAGGGATCGGGGTCGCCATAAACGTTGACGAACCGCAGCAATACAAGCGTGACGAGCATGCTAACACCCAGACGAATCATAAGCCGTTGGCGCTCGCTGGCATCGATTCGATACAGCTCTCCCAACAGAAATCCGAAGAGCATAATGGCGAACCAGGGTAACACGGGGTACTCGACGTAATACTCGCCGCCTGCCCAGGACACCGAACCGGCGCCCCGCAATAGCCGGTAAAGCCACTCAAAACTGCCGAATGCGCCGTCGGATACACTATCTAACAGGTTATGGCCAAGGAGTATCGCAAGCACGATTGGCCACAAGACTGCCTTTGGCAGATACAGAAAAACTGACAGCAGCACCATGCTCACGCCCTGGACCCAGATAATTTGCAGGAATATCAGCGCATCGTAGTCGAAGTGCCAGGCATAGTGCACGACGGTGAGTTCGAGGACTACGAGCCAGATTCCGCGTGTTAGCAAAAACCAGCCCACATCCTGCCGACTCTTATCAGCCTGTAATTTCAAGGCAGCGCCGAGGCCGGTGAGCATGACAAATGCAGGTGCCACAAAATGTGTAATCCAGCGGGTCAGGAATAGCCCCTCGGTGGCAAATTCCAGATTGACAGGCGTATATCCGAGATTCATACCGAGAATCCGGACGTGGCCAAGCGCCATGAGCAACATGACGCAACCACGCATGAAGTCGACGCTCAGGTTTCTCCGGGCTATCAAAGATTGCTGTTGCATTACCATAGGCTATAGGCTGACGACTTAAAACTTACCATCGAAGCGGAAAGTGAAATTTATGCTGTAGCGTGCAAATCATATTCGAGTTTATTTATTCTCGGTCGTGGTGACGATGCCGCCACAGGCAACAGAATAACGCACTACGTTCATATCACTGATTCCCAAGACCGACCGGGGCGCAAAATTGCTTCATCTGATGATCATTATGGGCATCGACCATCTGCAGTGCCCGACATAGAAACTCACTCTTTCTGCCCCCACGTATCGGATCAAATTCAAACAGCCGGGTCGAAGTTTCCAGGGCATTTGCGTATTGTCCTTCCGGCTGATGCACAAACTCTAGCAGCGGTCGGTCGAGCGAGTTAACACCGGTGCCGTCCGGTACCCGACGCGAACTGCGAAATAACAGATTTAGTACGAATTCGCGCTGATCGCCATGCCAGTTTTTGGTTGCAAGCAGATTCGTTAATGCCTTCGATTCGATCGGCTGGCCATCTGAAACAAAACGTAATTTGTCCTTGCTGCAAATAAACGCATGGTAGCCGGAACCCAGTAACATGAAAACGCATCGAGCAAACGATTGCCTCAGCGTCTGTTCCAGTATATCGATACCGGCTTTACCCAGTCTTGCGTCAAGCCAGCCGACAAAAACACCGTTCGGCTTTAGTTTTTGACGGGCCGCGGCAAATAGATCGGTTGTCCACAGTTTGTTTGCGGAGAAAAAGCGCGGGGTCGGCACGGTATTAATAATGGCGTCGTAACTGACGTCGCTCTCGAGCAGGGCGATCAAACCGTCCTGCAAGCGGATGGTCACATTGAATTTGTTCAGAATGTCGTTGTTTTCTTCGCGAAAACGAGCCGTGGCTTCGAGCATGGACAGGTTGATTTCGGCAACGGTAAGCTGCCTGTAGCTGTCTGCCGTTGCACTGGCCGTAATCCCGGTGCCCATGCCGAACACGAGTGCGTTTTCGTGATATCCACTGAAAAATGCCGGAATCGATCCCACCAACGTTTCACGAAGTATGGTTAGCTCGTCGCGATTAAAACTGAGCGACCGGTAGCCATTGAAGTGAAGTTCTATGGTATCGTCGGCGAGAGTAACCAGCGTCGTCTCACTACCGAATTGCTTGAACGTTTCCACCTCTCTGGGTATGCTGCGCAGGTCCTCCCGCGCCAGATTGACACGATCGGCATAAGATGAACCGTAAAAATTTAATGGCCAGTGAATTATGCTAGCGATTCCGAGACCAAGTACGATCACGCCTACTGCTGTGGCTCTCAGATGCCCCCGTTTACCCAGGTAGAAAAGCAGGCTGAGCCAGGTCAAAGCCCCGCAGCCGATGGCAACCGCGAGGTGAAAAAAGTGATCGAAGATATAAAAAAGAAACAGGAGGTAACCGAGTACGTTTCCCAGGGCGGATACCGCTAACGCAAGGCCAGCGTAATTGCCGCCCCACTCGCGCACCAGCGCCGGAATCGACGTACTAAAGGCGAAAAATATCGGCAGCGCCAGCAGCATAAAGAATACTGACCGTGCAACGATGACACCGGCGAGCGTTTCGTTAAGCTCCAGGTAAGTGTTCACATAGGCGGTCTGAATCTGCAATAAAAATACGAATGGCAACAGGCTGAACAGGGAAATCAACATCAGGCTGTATACGAACTTCAATCTCGCCAACCATAACAACAGGCCCGCGGCAGCCACTCCCAGTAGGGAGGTAGCCACCAGCAAGGCGAAGTTTTCATTGTGTGGCCCAATAATGTGATACGACAGACTGAACAGGTTTAGTTGCATTATGCCGCTACCGATGCTGACCACAAAGAGTGCAATCATTGCCTGCTTGAGAGCAGGGTCCAGATGTTTGACCAGGTTGAAGGAAAAAACTTGCGGATTCAGGTTGGGAGGGTCGATTCCGTATACCAGGGCGCCAATGGCGAGATTAATGGTGGCAACGAAGATGAGACTGGTAGCAATTCCGAGGTTCCAGATGAGTAAATACTCAATCGCGACAACCGATAGCGCAGCACCAATATTGTAGATTGCATAGGTCGAGGTGAAAGTTGTCGTGCTTTTCTTATATTGCCCGATAAAGGAGGCAAACAGCGGTAAACTGAAACCGATTAATGTCGCCGGTTGTGCCAGTAATACAAAAACGAAGAGTGGCAATACCAGTAGATCGGGGCCGGGTAGTGACGCTACCCAGCGAGTTATCTCGAGGCCAAGCGTTTTGAAAATCAGGGCGAGCACGATGGCGTAGGCACCGATCGCAATTTCTATGTACTTGAGATATGGGATGAAACGATTTGCCAGAAATGAACCAGCCGCAATGCCAGCGAAGAAAATCGCCAGTAAAGCAGCAGAGACATAAAAGACATTGCCCAGGTAGGTTGAGATCAACCGTACATAAAGCACTTCATAGGCGATACCGCTGACGCCGGACAGGAATGCCAGCGCTGGAAGGAGTCGATGCATGATGGTCCGGTTGTCGTTACCAGAGCACATCCTAAACTACCCGAGAGGAAGTAGAAACTAAAACCAGATTACGGTCCTCAAGTTAGAATTGAACGCATGGTGAAAGTGTCGAGCCGCAGCTGAAAAACATTTGTCTTCTAGCGAATCAGCGCCACCAGGCTATGCAAGAGCAACTTCCTCCACATGCTCAGATCGTCATCATAGGCGGGGGTATCCGCAGCTGCTTGGTGGCCTGTAACACGGACAATACATTTATCGAGTCTTTCAATGCCTGAGTCCGGCAGTTATGTTTGAACCAGCATTGGTTCTTGTTACTTGCTCATGCACGATTAAAAAATTAACTGTTGGTGGCACGAACACAACAATGATCGGCCGCAAAGTATGCTTGGATATCCTAGCGCGAGCTGAGTATGCTGAATGGCACTCCAATGCGCTGGAGGAAGAACAAAATATAGGTCAGATTTTCCACAAGTCGTGGCCTAGTTTTTGGAGTAAAGCTAGTGCAGTGTATTAAATAGAGTAATGATATGTTAAGATTGTAGGTCACTTCACAACCTTACTTTTACCATGCCCGCACCGATTAAAATTATCCTCGATAATCAAGAACGAAAGCAATTGCTACAGAATATCAAAAGC
>JAAEPL010000240.1 GCA_024232675.1 Planctomycetaceae bacterium | reverse complement strand
GAGAAAAGGCCGGACGCGAAAATTACCGTACGCATGCACCCTAATCTTAAAGGTGTGGATAACCGCCGGGTTCGGCGAATGAAAGAATTTGCCTTCCCTAATATTCGCGTGATTCCCCCTGAGGTTCAGGTCGACAGTTATCAATTGATGCACAGCGCGGACACGGTCGTGACGTTCGGTTCGACCTTGGGGATCGAAGCGGTCTATTGGGGTAAACCCTCGGTGTCGTTGGGGCAGTGCTTTTATCAAAATCTCAAAGGCACATATCGTCCAGCGAGTCATGAGGAAGCGATTGAGTTACTGTCCAAGAATCTGGACCCGATCAAAGATCACCAAGCGTTGGTTTATGGTTTCTGGCACAGCACCCATGGTATTAAATATAAGTACTTTGAGCCCGCTGATCTATTTACGGGACGTTTCAAGGGACAGGTGATTTATCCAAAACAGCCCAAGACGCTAAAGCGGTCCTTCTTGCGAAAAGTGGAGAGTATCCGCAAGCGGGTGCTTCCCCTCAAGAATCGGCACGCTGCCTAGGCTTTCTGAATGGGTTTGCAAAATCGACTTTCGGCAGCGCAATTGACCGAGGCGATAGTCAGCAAAGGAATCTGCCACGAAAAAAAACGCCCCGGATTTTTCCGAGGCGTTGAAATGGGGGCAGCGTTCAAAAATTGGAGCGAAAACTAAAACCGGTATCCCGATACCGAAATCCATCCTGCCCGGTCCATTCGCGATTGTTGCGTGCTGCGGGAGCCGGACTCTGGGGAACGGTCTGATTGCCAAGACCAAGGGAAGCGGTATTGCCACCATAGTAACCCCGCTGGTGACCGTAGTTTCCGTAACAGCCAGAGTAAGGTCGGGCGGTAACAGCAGGTGCAACAGGCACCCTCATACTCGCGATATCTTCTTGGAGGTGATGGATGTCGTCTTCGAGGCAATCGACAAAATCTCGGAGCTGAAATGTTTTTCCATTAATGCGACCAACTCCGACAGCCGCGTCACGCTCGGCGCGGCTGAATAACCCTCTCACGCGATGAAAATTTCGATCCAACGCGATTAATTCACGTTCCATTTCATGGAGACAACCACGTTGAATCGCGAGAACGTGAACCCGAACCGCTTTACGCCGCATCTGGGAAATTGTGCGAAGCATAGTTTGGTAATACGGGGTATGCACGTAATGGTGGGTTTGCCCTAATAGGCGATCTGATTTCAATTGGATATCCAAAGCCAGGCCTTGAAGATGTCTCCAAGAATTCCCCTCAGCGTTAGCTGCTGAAAACGTGAATAGGATCGCCGCGATACTGGCAACGATCGGTTTTGCAAAAAGTGACATGCGGTTGCCCTCCTACTAAATGGATTACAGATTTGAGTGGCTTTCGAGTAACGCCCGTGGGCGGGGCGTCTGATCCTCTTGGCACGTGTTAGTTAATGCAGCAATCGTGCCAAAATTTTTCATCTGCTATCAATATGCTTTTTCCCCGTTAGAACCGCCCGAATTCCCGTTTCCCGCGTTAAAACATGGAAAACGACTGTTATCAATTTGATGATCGGGTACTCATTCTGACGGCGAATAATTATTCATGTTGTTGGTTTCTACGTTCCGGGTTAGGTTACTCGGTTGCCTCAAATTACTCATCGAAATGGGGAACAAGGATGTTCTGGCTCGAAGATAAAACAGTAATGATCACCGGAGGAACCGGTTCGTTTGGGAAGAAATGTGCCCAGACGTTGTTGCAAAATTCAAAATTGAAACGGCTTATCTTATTTAGTCGCGACGAACAAAAGCATGTCGCACTGCGACGTAGCCTCTTTCCGGCTGATCGGTACCCTCAGGTCCGCTACTTTGTCGGTGATGTACGGGATGAAAAACGTCTAATGTACGCAATGCGTGGCGTGGATTATGTCATCCATGCGGCTGCCATGAAGCATGTGGACATGGCGGAATACAATCCGCACGAATGCATCAGCACCAATATTCGGGGGGCTGAAAATGTCATTCATGCGAGTATCGAAAGTGGCGTAAAAAAAGTCATTGCGATGTCTACCGATAAGGCAGCCAGCCCGATCAATCTGTATGGCGCCACCAAATTGTGCAGCGACAAATTATTTGTTGCTTGTAATGCGTTAGCCGGTAAAGACGGTTGCCGTTTTGCGGTGGTCCGTTATGGCAATGTATTGGGATCGAATGGCTCGGTGGTTCCTTTTTTCGAGGAACAAAAGGCGAAGGGCGAGTTGCCGATCACAGATGGCGAAATGACGCGTTTTATCATTACGCTGCAACAGGGCGTGAATTTTGTAATGGATTCGATGCATCGCATGGTCGGTGGTGAAGTATTCGTTCCTAAGATTCCAAGCACGCGGATCATGGATATTGCGGAAGCGGTGGCACCCGGTTGTCGCACCAGGATTGTGGGAATTCGGCCAGGCGAAAAATTACACGAATGCATGATTCCCTCTGATGAATCGCGGTTAGCTGTGGAATACGACGATTTTTATATCATTCGCCCGACGCAACGCAGTTGGACGACTGAAAAACCCTATTACGAAACGACTGGCAAAGCCTGTGAAAAGGGATTCTCGTACACCAGTGACTCGAACAAGAGTTGGTTAACGCCACCGATGTTACGGGACTTGATTCGAGAGTGTCGTGAAGTGCCCGCCGGTACCATGCGATCCGAGAAACCGAAATTGAAAATCGTAGCCTGAGTCAACATGATGCTGCCGTACTCCAAGCAATCTATAGACCAGCGCGATATCGATGCGGTGGTGGACGTCCTGAAGTCAAATTGGTTAACGACGGGACCTGTGGTTGGCCAATTTGAAGAGGCGGTGGCACACTATGTTTCCGCGGACCATGCGGTTGCGTTCAGCAACGGCACGGCCGCCTTGCACGCGGCGGTATCGACTTGTGGCATATTGCCAGGCGACGAAGTTATCGTGCCAGCGATCACCTTTGTCGCGACCGCCAATGCCGTCGTTTATTGCGGCGGAACGCCTGTATTCGCAGACGTAAATCCACGCACCCTGTTGCTTGATCCTCAAGATGTGGTGCGAAAAATTTCCTCGAAAACTCGCGCAATTATTGCGATGGATTATGCGGGGCAAACTTGCGATTACCCTCAGCTTAAACAGATTGCCAACCAAAACGGCCTCAAACTGTTGGCGGACGGTTGTCACAGTATCGGAGCAGCCTCATTTGGGCGGCATGTTCCAGAATGGGTTGATGCGGCTTGCTATAGTTTTCACCCCGTGAAACCTATGACGACCTGTGAAGGAGGGATGGTTGTCACCGGTGACCAGCAACTGAATGAACAACTGAGGAAATTTCGAAACCACGGTATCAGCACCGATCATCACCAACGCGCCCGCAAAGGTACCTGTTTTTACGATATGGATTCCCTGGGATTCAATTACCGGCTTTCCGACGTTCAGTGTGCCCTTGGTTTGGCCCAATTGCAGCGTTTACCAGAATGGACTCGTCAACGTGCCGCTGTGGCACAGAGCTATCGCAGTCATTTTCGCCAACTGGATTATTTGAAACCTCTGGACACGGTGCCCGGTGCCGGGCACGCCCATCACCTGTTTGTGGTTCGTTGGTCAGAAGAAAAGTCCGGTGTGAGCCGTGACGATGTGATAAGGGCTTTGCGGGAAGCTGGGATTTTTGCCAATGTCCACTATCGGCCTGTCTATCAGCATTCCTTCTACCAGGAACGTACCAAGCGTTTGAGGCTGTTACGCTGTCCCAACGCTGATGCGGTTTATCCAGAAATAATTTCCTTGCCGATGTTTCCGGCAATGACGGAGGGTGATGTCAAACAAGTCGTGGGCACCCTGCAAGCGATTGTCGAATCTGCCGAGAGGGAAAGATGGAACAAAGTGGCTTAGGCGGTAATACCGGCATCTTAATTCATGTGGCTGCCAATCCTATTCTGGGTACGGGAGGCCTTCTTCGGAGCCTTGATTTTGCCCAACAATGGGTGGAGGGTGGCGGCAATGTCGTATACCTAACGAGGCGTCTACCCAACATTCTGGTGCGGCAAATTGCCATGGCGGGATGCGCAGCAGACAGTGTCGATATCCGTCCGACCGAACCTCATTTCGCAGCAAGTATTTGTCAAGTAGCGCATGACAGGAAGTGCGAATGGATTGCCCTCGACGATTCCAATGAGGCTTTGATACAGCAGTTGATTCGTGAAAAGTCATCCGATCAAAAGGTGTTGGTGCTTGGGCGAGAAACCCCTGGTGTGGATTTTTGCACCAATGGTTCACCCTCATTCGCTTTAATTCGGCGCAAGCTAACGCTGGAAAAATCGGAGCGTTCGTATGATGCTAACGCACGTCATTGCTTGTTGGATTTTTCGAAATTTAGTTGCGACGAAGTGTACGAATTGCTGGAGAGTGTGTCTCACCGATTTCATGAAACTGGAGTCGTGTTTGAGGTAGTTTCTCCCTTTGCCTCGGTAGCAATCGACGAGTTACGGCGGAAAAACGAATCGTGCCGCGAGAATTTTGTTGGGCACCACAACCCAGATCGAATTTTTCAGTCACTCTATAAATTGAAACTCGTGCTTTCGACTGACGAGGCTAGTTTTTACGAAGCGGCGTACGCCGGACTGCCGAGTGTCTTGTTATCAAATCAACAAGCCACGTGCAATTTACCGCAAGATGTCACGAGCTTGCCGTGGGCGGTTGATTGCCGTCAGTCGGACTGGATGGAGCGCACCGGGGCAGTCATGCAGGAGTTGTTCTCTAAACGGACGCGACTTTCCACGCACGCTCGACAGATGGAGCGGTTGGTCGATGGTTTTGCGGCTTCGCGGCTTTGTCGGGCGTTGAACCAACATGCCGAATCAGGCGGTCGCGTTCGCTCGGCCTAATCCAGAATGATGGGGGTCCGCTGCGATTCCAGTTCGGCGGAATCACTTGCGTTTTCGATTAGCAGGTTTTGCGCCTCTGATAAGGTTGCTGCCTTGTTGAAAACCACTGCCTCCGCTGCGAAAGGCATTGCCGCCGCTTTGAAAGCCGCCACCCGGTTGGAAGCTACTGCCACGTTGATAAGTCCCTCGCTGACTTGTCCCTGGCGGTATCCCCCGCGTAAAGCTGCCGCGGCTGTTACCGATATTGTTTTGTCTCGGTGGCAGCGAACTTGCGGATGTTCTTGAGCGAAGCTGGGAACTAGTCATGCCACGCAACGCGTTGGGCGGGTTGCTGCTTCTTAGGCGAGCGCTGCTACCCGTCGTTCCTCCGGGGAAACGTTGCACCGCCCTGCCCTGCGTGGTCTGGCCGCTGGGCGACAGCAGGCGTTGACGCAGCATGGAGCTTTGGGTGTCCAGACGATTTTGCGAACCCGACTTGGAATATCCCATAGACCGTTTAGGTAAGGTCTGCTGACTGCGATTACGTACCGCTGGGCTCCCTTGCTCGATCGCGGCCCTTTGTTTTTGGGCGGCGTAGTCTCGATTGCGGTAGGTGGGTGTTTTTAGCGCCTCTCGTCTTGGCATCGTAGATTGCCGCTTCGAATAGGTAGATCGAGTTTTTGGCATAACGCTCGACTCTGGAGCTTGATTCTGCGATCTCAATCGTTGCAACTCTTGATCTATCTGCTGACGCATCGCTGGATTATCAAATCCCGAACCTGTCGTCCGTCGTTTGGAAAGGTCTCTCCGTGCGTTGGGGGCAGTTGCTAAACCCTTGAAACTGCGTTTGCTTTCACCAATCGAGTTCGCCGTGGCGCTAGGTTTGCTACGAGCCGAATCGCTGACCCGTTGTCGCTGCTTGGCCTGTTCCAATGTCAGAGTCCGTTTTGAGTTGGGGGCCGTGGCACTGCCAGGGAGATTGCGGAGAGCCTGATTACCTCTCTTCGTAAACGACCGATCCGTACGATAATCACGTGTCTTGCGCGTCTTTTTGGTAACGTCACTGTACATCGAGCCAAGCGGATTCCGACTCTTTACAGAAGCCCCTCGTCGGTTGTTCATGTCGGGTACTTCCGCAATCGCAGGTGCATCTCCATCGAGGAACAAGCCTTTCGGTTTTGGTGTGCGGGCTCCTAATTCGCCATCACGAAATTTTTTGTGCGGGCGGTGCAGTTTGTTGTCAGCAAAATGTCTGTGCTCTTTGTAAAGGTGGTTGATGAGGTAGTCACCAGTATCTCGACAGCGGTGCCCGCGGTGGCTGTAGTAAGTGAAAAGTGGGTCATAGCAACCGGCATCGAGGTGGGTGTAAACCCAGGGGCGATAGCCAAAGTTCTGACAATCGTACCAGTCGCCAAAGCAATATCCACGTTGCGGATGTCGAAACAAATGGACAAAGAAATCGACGCCGGTATTCACAACACAAGTGGGTTGGTAATTCCAGGCAACATTTAAGTAAACGGGTTGCTGAAAACAGATGGGTGAGAAAAGGATGCCGCGATCCTCGAGAGGGAAATCCCAGAATCCCGCTTGAAAATAGAATCCTTGACCGCCGCAAATATACTGGGCGGGTACCCATACGCGATCCTGAACACGAGGGCACCAGTAACCGGCTTGCCAAGTGTAGGCGTTGTTTATGAACAACCAGTTTCCAGGTATGTAGAAAAAGTCATCGCCAGGGGCTTCATGCGAAGGACCGTTGTCGATGTTTGCCGGAGGGGCAGGCACAATGGGTCGGTTGACCACATTTTCTTGACTCCAGAATCCCGGTGACCAGCTCCAGCCACCCGCATTTTCGAACCAGTTGCCTGGTTGCCAAACTTGAACCGCGGGAACATCTCGCCACAGACCACTGATCCAAAGAAATCGTGATTCTTGATCATCCCAAACCCAATAGCCAGGGATCCATTGCACATTAGTTCCCTCGGGTTTTACGTCGGGAGGAATTTCCGTAATACGTTCCGGCGGTCTTTCCGTAATTACGGCCGGTTCAATCGGATCAGGTTGCCAAGTTTGTGCGAACGCTTCATGGAGTGGACCTCGCATAATGAACTCATATTCATCAGCCTGTGGATTCCCAGGCATCGCACTGGCTCCCTCGGGAGCGAGTAATGTCGATTCAGTTTGAGGCGTTGAGAGCACCCGGTCGTTGTTGAGATTTGCCTCAGCCGCAGAGAACGCGTCACCGGCGTCATGCGGAATCGGTAGCGCAGTCGCTGGGCCAGCTGCAGTTGAGTTGTTCCCCGGAGATTGTTGGTCCGTAGTTTGGGCGGCCGTCTGTGGGCAAGGTAGCCCCACCGCAACCGCAAGAAGAAACAGCGAAAGTGTAGCGAAAACGCGACAGTTTGTTATCAGTTTGTGCATTGGAATACCGGGGTACGATGATTCGAAACGCTAAAGCACCCTCATTTTGCGTGGTTTTTCAGCAAAAGGTGCTGGGCTTACAGAATCGGCCTTAGCCCACATCCTATTATAAGCGATTCTCGTACCAAGGTTCGCAAAACAAATTCAATTCCCCGAGGGTTGTGGAGGTTTCATTGACCTTGTTCACTATTTGCGAGGGTTTTCCAACCTAGCGATGCGTTGCTCCAGAGCAAGGATTTCATCCGAAAAGCGATGCATTTTTTTCTCCATGGCATCCATCATGCTCATGTGGGTAAGCGGGTTGTCAATCAGATCAATTTTCAGTTTGGCGATCTTGTATTTTAACTTTAGGCTCTGCAGGTCGAGGTCGCTGAAGTTGGAGGTCGAGCGTCGCAGTTTTTTTCCGCTTTCTAATTCTAGCTTTGCCAGTCTTAGTTGTTCTGTTGCATGCCTGCGTCGTAAAGCGGTTTCCCCATCACTCGTAGCAACAAGGATCTGGCTGAGATGTTCTTCTGCGACGTTTAATTCTGCTCTCAGTCGATCGATAAAAAACTTGGGGTAGGCATCGGCGTTGGTGACCTTGCGCTCTAATTCATTTTTTGCCAGGTCGCGTTTCGCTGTCGCAAACTCAATCATTAGGTCATGTTGGATCTCTTGACGATTGCGAGCGGAGTCCGACGGCTGGATGGTGCCCTGCCCCCACGTTGAGGTGGGTTGTAAATTTAGGCAAAAGAACAGCAACAGTGCGGCGGGAATTGTCTTGGACATATTGTCTCACTTTGGATTAGGTGTGCGGCAAGGCTCGTTTCGCTCGTTTTCGTTTCGCTTCAAATGAGTAGAGTTTCTGAAAAGGCCTTCAAAACGGAGCAATAGCTCTGAAAAAAGCGACCGTTTAATGAGCTAAATACATTGCAATTTTGATGCCAGCAAGCGGCGTAGAAACCGTTTCCTGAGCGAGTCCAGAGACGATGAAAACGAGCCCCACGGAGAACTGGTGGTAAATGAGTAGTGGATCCGGCCTATTCGCCTGAAAACGTGCTTGTGAAAAGTGCTTGTGAAAAGTGCAAGCACTTCTATCAATGCCGTTGTTCTTGTGAGTCGCGACCGCGCGGCTTACGCCTTTACAACTGATCTTGCCCAAATAGGCATAGATGGGCTATTTTTTCGTTTGCTGTTTTGTCAACTGACAGCCGCCAATGCAAGGAAGCTACGGGCACATATGAAGAATCTTCGTCGCGCATTAAAGATGGCGTTCCGCTACAAGTGGTCCATTATTTGTTCCACCGTCTGCGCATTTCTGATTGCAATTTTATGGGGCGCTAACAT
>JAAEPL010000239.1 GCA_024232675.1 Planctomycetaceae bacterium | reverse complement strand
CGGTTCCCACAAAGATTATCACACACCGCGTGATACTCCGGACAAGTTGAATTACGACAAGGCTGCCGAAATTGCCAAGTTGATGGGGCTTATCACCAGATCGCTAGTGGTCGGTGAAGAGACGCCGGTTTATCAGGTGCACAACGACGAGCAATCCAGTCAACGCATGTCACTTCGAGTCTCTCTGGGCACCAGCCCGGATTATACTGCCGAGCTCAAAGGGGTCATGTTGAAGGCCATTCGAACCAATTCACCCGCTGACAAAGCTGGTGTCAAACCTCAGGACGTGGTGGTGGAGTTGGCTGGGATCGCTATTGAAAATGTTTACGATTACACCAACGTGATCGGTGCACTGAAGCCGGGCGAAACCATTAAAATTGCGGTTCTCCGAAAAGGGGAACGGCTGGAAATGGAAATTACTCCCGAGTAATTAACGCCTTTGCAACGGCTAGGTGGGATATTCGGTAGCTCCGCGTGAACTTTCCGCGGAGCGGGCGAATGCCTTCTCGAATCGAAATGGATGGCTGGAGAAAAGGCTCCGCCCTACCCTACTGGCAGCTGCTGCGTTTTGCCGCGAGAATTAGTAGCGGTCGTGCTATGCGGCAGTTGTGCTGCAGCGTACCTTTCTGAGAATTCGTTTAAGGATTGCCGGGTGAATCGAATCGTTTCATTTGGATTGCTGCTTGCTGTCATTCTGATTACAGGCTTCGTTTTCTTTAAGGTGATGGCAGGTTTTTTCCTGCCACTGTTTTTGGCGGCGTTGCTAGTCGTTCTGTTTTATCCCCTCCATCGTTGGATTCTTAAACGCGTTCATGGGCGTAAAAAAATAGCGGCATTTTTAGCGACGACCGTAATTTTGCTTTGCGTTTTGCTACCGCTAACGATGATCTTGTTCTTTGCCGCTAACGAAAGTCGGTCTGTGATTCGGCGACTTAATTCGGCGGCGATCGACGACAAAATTGACACCGTCCGCGAGAAGTTAGGTTTGGAACTTCCTGCGCAGTCCGAATTTGAGCGGATGGATCGCGTGTTGGAGGCGATTCAAAACCAGTCCATTGCTCAAAATATGGAACAGCAGCGAGAGCAGTTGGATTTTGATATCACAGAATTGCGTGGGATTTCGATTGAGCTCGGTGAGGGATTGAATCAGCAGGGCAGCAAGCTGGTTTGGCAAGAGGCGGCGGACGACGAGTCGACGTCCGCGGAAAGCGAGTTTATTAAATCGAAACAACAAATATCGTGGAGTTCTTATGGCCGCAAACTGCGCGAAGCCAGAGACATGTTATCGCAAAAAGTATGGGTGAAAATTGTCGATGTAGATGCGCAGCAAAAACAAATATCCGATGCGCGGAGAAAATTCAACGACGCCATCGATGCCTATTTCCAATTTAAGGCCGAGACATTGGGCGGGCCTTTCTTAAGCTGGCTCAAAGAATTGGCCAATCCCAATATCAACAAGCAGAAAGATTACATTCAAAAAAGCGCTGGTTGGATACGCAGTCGAATGGTCACTTTTGGCAGCGCCACGACCAGTTTTGTTGTCCGTTTTCTATTCGGCGTAGCCATCATGGCAATTGCGCTTTTTTCGTTCTTCCTCGATGGTCCTGCCATGTTGACGGCATTGAAACAGATGACGCCTTTGGATGACGAACACGAAGATACGTTGATTGCGGAATTTCAAAATGTCAGTCGCGCTGTCGTTATGGCGACCTTGTTATCCGCGGTGGCTCAAGGATTACTGTCTGGTGTTGGTTATTACTTTGCGGGCGTGGAATCCGTGGTGCTTTTGATGGTTCTGACAACGGTTTTAGCGCTCGTGCCGTTTGTTGGTGCAGCGGCAGTTTGGCTGCCCTGCAGTCTTTGGTTGATCTTCATAGAGGGACATGTTGGCTCCGGTATTTTTCTGGCGATTTACGGGTTGGCGGTTATTTCCCTCGCCGATAACGTGATCAAGCCACTGATCCTGCATGGGCAATCTAATTTGCATCCGTTGTGGGCTCTCCTCAGCGTATTGGGTGGCGTCGCTGCGTTGGGACCGGTTGGCATTTTGGTGGGGCCAATGATTGTGGTTTTCCTGCAAACGTTGCTCAAAATATTGCAGCGTGAAATTTCGTCGATGGATCAAAAACAGAACCATACACTTGATCGGCGAGTCTTCTCGGAAGCGATGAGGATGGAGAATTATCGTCAATCGCAACGTCGGTTACGGAAAGACGAGGCCGTTTGAGGGGTTCGTTTTAGAAGCGGCGGCGGATTTCGGCCTCCGCCTCCTGTTTGATGGTGACGCTCCGCAGGTCTCCGCGAATATCGCCATTCTCATCGATTACCTCTCCCAGTAGCTCGTTGATTTCGATGTCGGCTTCGGGGTCTTCCGGGTAAAGTATTTGCAATTTACTCAGGGCGACTGCTTTTCCTGCTTGAGCTGTTCGGAGGAACGGCGGGTCATCATTCGCTTCGTCGATCAGGCCATCGAAAATAACAATAGCCTCTTGGAAACCGATGATCTGTTCGGCGGTACTGTCGTCAGGGTTAATGAGTTCGAGTTCCGCGAGTCGCAGTGCTGCTCGTCGCGACTGCTGGGTATTCTCCCAATTGCGATCCCCATTTGATTCGTGTTGGGGGAAATAGGTTTCCACGCTCTGCCACAGCTTTCTCTGACTGACTCGACTGGTATCAGGCGAGAGAAACTTTTTAAGGGCGAACTCATATTGGGCTTCGGCAGTCTCCATTCGCGGGATGGCGTCGGAAGCGACATCAATAGCTAACGGATCCGTCGGCGGGCTTGAGAACGCAAAGGCAGCGCCGGTGATCGCTCCGGCAACTAAGGCTGCCAATGTCAGCCCGAGATATAAAGGCCTTTGCCACCACGGTCGGAAATGGCCCGACATAATTGATTCCAGTTGACGCGTTACGGCTAAGCGGGAATCCGAGAGCTTGGTACCATGGTCTGAATCGTTGACCGCAAGCTTATCGGTTAACCCTTCCCAGTCAGCGATTTCTCCAAACTCTAACGTGCGGAGTTGTTTCGTGACCGCCGCAGGATTTTGAAAACGATCCTCGGGACGTTTGTTGGTCAGCTTTTGGATGATCTCACATAGGTCTTTTGGTAGATCGGGTCGAGCAGCTTGCAACGATGGCAGTGCTTCATTGAGATGTTTTACGGCGATCGTGAGCGCGTTTTCACCGTCAAAGGGCGGGTGGCCTGCCAGCATATGCCAAGCGGTTATCCCCATTGAATATAGATCGCTGCGTACATCTACAGCGCCGCCCTCTGCCTGTTCCGGGCTCATATATAACGGCGTTCCCATGGTAATGCCGATTTGTGTGAGGTCACCTCGTTGGTCGTCTAGCACCCGAGCCAGTCCAAAGTCCGTCACTTTGACTTCCCCGTTGGAGGAAATCATGATGTTCTCAGGCTTGATGTCCCGATGAATCACGCCTTGTTGGCAGGCCTCTGAAAGGGCTGCGGAAACTTGTCGCATGATGCTGACGGCCAAGATCGGTTCGACCACGTGGTGGCGGTTCAGGTACTGCCGCAGATTTTGGCCTCGCACGTATTCCTGCGCGATAAAATGCAGGCCATCGCAATCACCCACTTCGTAAATCTGTACGATGTTTGCCTGGCTGAGAGCCGCTGCCGCTTGAGCTTCCCGGTGAAATCTCTCTACGTAAGATTGGTCGGTGGCCAGTTCCGGTTTTAATATCTTGATGGCAACCGGACGTTGCAGTGTTTTTTGTTGTGCTAAGTAGACGTTGGCCATGCCCCCACGGCCGAGCCGACGAATCAAAACGTAATTACCCAATGTTCTGCCGGTCAGATCCTGAACGCGGTTATGGGGAGTTAAGTCAGATTGATTGGGAGCCATTGATCAGCTTCCATGGAAAGCGTCTGCGTGCGAGGTGAATTCGTATTATACGCGAGGCGGGCGTCTCGCACAGCGACACAAGTTGTTTTGGCGGCGAATGGTATCAGAAAACCTAATCTAGTTCTCAGCGACTGCTACCTCGGACAGGCCGAGGCGGTCTGGGTTAATCATCTTCGTAGTGCTTGATCTGTTCCCAGTATTTGTCGAAGGCTCCATCAACATGAAAGTCAGGACTGTTATCGAGGTCATGGCAGGAGATGCACAGGCTTGTTTTGGCTTGTTCTAAGGTAACCACCATGTCTTGAACCAATTGGACCCTTTGCTCCTCGGTGACGTCAATGTCCCCATTTTCGGCTGCGACGTGCAACGAACCGGGACCGTGACAATTCTCGCAACCGTTGCCGTGCAGCAAAGAATCCTCCAGTTTGAGGTAGCCCGACTCGTAGGGAAAATATTGTTGGGGGTTCCAACCCGTGACATGGCAACTTAAGCACTCTGGATCATGGTGGCGTTTCACCCAAGTCCGTTCACCGGGGTCGGTCAGGTCTGCCGTGGCACGAAAGTGTGGCCCACCTTGACCATCCATTCCGTCCTTCCAAATATCGAAGGCTGAATCGTGGCAATCGTAACAAGCCTCGGATCCCACGTAGTTCCGACCTGAGGGGTGAGCGACCGGTTTGATTGCCAGCCCTTCTAATCCAAGAGATTTGAGTTGGCTTTGATAGCTCAGAAATTTTTGCTTGATCGTTTCCGAATCTTTGTACCGAGCATCCAGAGGAACGCGTTGGTATCGCATCACCGTCTCGTCCTCTTTGTCAAACAGCCCGACAACGCCGACGTGCATTCCTTTATTGCCAGTTTGGATCATCTGAGTCACGTGACCCGTCGCCGGGTCCTTGATGATTTCGGGTTGCCCGGTTGGCTCTCCGTCGACACCGCTGCATACCAACAAATCAAAGACAGGGTATTGGTTGGCCATGGCACGGCTATTTTCCAGAGATGTATTCGCAACAAGCACCTTGAAATCACATGCTTCTTCATCCAACGACTGGATGGCTGCCTGCATCGCAGGAGCAATCGCTTCGGTTGTCACATCGCTCATGCCCTCCAGTGACTTGAAGTATTCCTCACCCAAGACCATGGTCAGCCCAATTTTTTTTCCACCCTGTTCAATGACTTTATATTTGCTTGTGAAATCTGGATCAAAGACACTCACATTGCAAGTTACAAAATCGTCGTTCGCAATTCCCGAATTGGTCATGGCCTGCATTAGATCAATCGTGGGAAGTTTCAGGTCATTGGGCCCCAGGCCAACCGCCGCGTAATGCAGATCTTCACCTAAGCACTGATAGGTTGTCCCTATCTTTAAGTTGGCTTGCCGGCCAAATCTTCGGACTTGGTTACCCGTATCGATCCCCACTAAGTTCCAACCATCGTTTTGTAGTTCCGTCATGAGTGTATGACGACGCATCATACCGCCCAGTTGGTTGGCCAGTCCCGTGCATCCACATGGTTCAATATAACCGTCTTGCCGACCTGTAATAAAAAGGGCGACGGACGGAATTTTCCAATCGGTGAATACGGCTTCTTGTGTTTCGACGGATCCCTCTTCTTGAGGCGTGACTGGTTGGGATGCGAGATCCTGATTCGCGGGGGTCGCAGGTTGAACGTCAGGCGTCAATAAAGCGCCCAGTAAACAACCGAGTGACAAAATCAAAGGCAAGAAAAAAGCGTTTAATTTGTGTTGCATTTCCTGATGCCGATCGAAACTAGATGAGGAGGAATCTGCGAAGAACCGTCCACAATATGAGATATTTCCAGCTTGGTAAACGGCACATCAAGTGCCAGCAAGGTGGCGTTGCGGTAGCAGCATCACGGTTTGTAATTGATGAAGACTTCACTCAAGCCGCCAAATTCCGACCAGATTAGAGCGACCCCGACCGCGCATCCGATTAGCGTACCAGCGATCAAGGGAACGAGAATTTTCTTCATGGCAATTTGCGAATTTGTGAGTGTCCAGTAGCGTAATTCGTTATTCTACGAAGACGAGAGGCGTTGCTGCAAGTCTTTTCGCAGATGTTCCCGGCATTCAAAAAAGAACTCGTGATAGTCGTCACGTTTAAAGTCAGGGTAAGTCCAGCGTGACGAAATCCACTTTCCTGGCAGCTGATAAAACAGGGTTATCTCCGCGAAGATGCCCTCTCCCATATACAGACGATGATCCCGATCTTTGGTCGTCATCAACACGACCTTGGCTTCGGTCAGGTATCCAGGATCAATGTTGAGGGGACGTTCCACCGAGTGTTCGCCTTCATCGCGAAATGCTTTTTCCCATTCGATTGCTTGAAGTTTGGATGAGACTAGGTCGACGGGATCCACCAGGTTTTTGAATGCGACCAAACGTTTTTTGAGACCAGCCCCCATGGCAGCGTCGTAGTACGACGTCATATCAAAATCAATATCAGGTGACTGAATCACCACCTCCCCCCATGTTTGGGCAGCCCTCTGGCAGGCCCAGTCGATTGCAGAGGTCTGCTGGCTAAAGATGGCGGCAAATCGTAAAGAAGGCAGGTGAGGACGAGGCATGATAGCTCAAAAGAAAACGGAATCGGAAGCGGGATGGAAACGTCGCGTCAAATGGTTTGCCCGCGGTGAGGTTGGTTTTTCAATACCAAGTCACCGGGGTGGAGTACAACCGTGGAACCCACCTGTCGTTAATAGGACTTCGCGAAAATGGCGCGACCCTGACTGGGTTGGCCGGTGAAAATGCAGGTGCCTTTCGCCTCGTTTCCTTCTAGTGGAATGCAACGGATCGTGACCTTTAGGTCCTTGCAGATTTGCTCGACTTCATCACAGTCGACGAAATGGCAATAGGCAAATCCACCATGGATTTCGGGACGCTTTGCGTTTTTGGGAGTAAAGAACTTTTTGAATTCGTCCAGAGAGTTGACTTCGTGAGTGTTGTCCTCGCGTATTTGCAAGGCTCGATCGAACATACCTTGCTGCATTTCGTCGAGCATGTTGATCACGTTAGCCACGAGTTCTTGGCGGTCCATTCCCGTTGATTTGGGTTGGTCTCGACGTCCCACGAAGACTTTGTTTTCTGCGATATCACGGGGGCCAATTTCTAAACGTAAGGGAACCCCGCGTTTTACGTGGTACCATTTTTTCTCGCCCCCACGCAGATCGCGGTCATCGATCATGACTTGGAGTCTTCGATCATGATATCGCTGACTGCCAATTTCCTGTTTCAAAGAATCGCAATACTCCAATACCGCAGCACGCTCTTCGTCGCTTCGATAAATGGGCAGGATGACGATTTGTTTGGGCGCTAATTTGGGAGGTAATACCAAACCGTCGTCATCGGAATGTGACATGATCAAAGCTCCTACCATCCGCGTGGAAAGTCCCCACGAAGTCGTCCAAGCGTGTTCCAGTTGCCCTGCTTCACTTTGAAACTTGATGTCTTGGGCCTTGGAGAAGTTCTGTCCGAGGAAATGGGAGGTTCCTGCTTGCAATGCTTTGCGGTCTTGCATCATGGCCTCGATCGTCAGCGTTGAGACCGCTCCAGGGAATCGCTCGCCGGCAGTCTTCTCGCCTTTGATTACCGGCATCGCCATCGTGTTTTCCGCGAAGTCAGCGTAGACATCCAGCATCTGCCGTGTCTCTTCCCAAGCCTCTTCGCTGGTGGCGTGGGCCGTATGTCCCTCTTGCCAAAGAAATTCGGCTGTTCGCAAAAATAATCGCGTTCGCAACTCCCAGCGTACGACGTTACACCATTGGTTGATCAAAATCGGCAAATCACGATGCGATTGGACCCATTTTGCAAACATGTGGCCGATGATGGTTTCACTGGTAGGACGAACGACCAGCGGTTCATCGAGTGGTCCGGCAGGCACCAGGCCTCCGTCGGCACCCTCTTCCAATCGATGGTGGGTAACGACCGCGCACTCTTTGGCGAATCCCTCGACGTGTTCGGCCTCTTTTTCGAGAAAACTCTTGGGAATAAAAATTGGGAAATAAGCGTTTTCATGCCCTGTTTCCTTGAATTTTTCATCCAGAACACGCTGCATATTTTCCCAGATCCCATAACCCCATGGCTTGATGACCATACAACCGCGAACTGGGGAGACTTCCGCCAATTCAGCTGCCTTGATGACTGCTTGGTACCATTCGGGATAATCTTCGCTGCGGGTGGGGGTGATTGCGTTCTTGGCCATTTTGGGATCTTGGGTCTACGGGATAAGGATCGTGCCGGACCGCATTCTAGAGTTTCCCCGGCTTAGCCGACAAGGTTGGCAGCGACGCCCGCGCGGGGCAACTATACTGAAACTTCGCGAATCGACCAACCATCGTCCATTAATACGCCAGGTTCTTAAACACGTGACCAACGAAATGAATTCCACTTCGCTATTACGATTGATTATTTGTACCGTTGTTTTGGCCGGATTGCTTGCGTCCCCGCTCCATGCTTCTCCGCAAGAGAAACAAGGAAAGGACGCGAAGCAGGTTAAGCAGGTGGATAACCGGAAAACTCAGTCCCGTCGGCAAGGTAAACAGAAGCAAAAGCGTGGCAAGCGTGACCCGCAACGCAGAAACAAGCCGACCATTTATTGGCCGAGCGGGGTGGAATTTAATAAAGACATTCCTACCCCGAAAGAGTTTTTCGGGTTTGAGGTGGGGCATCGGCATCTGCGGCACGACCAGGTAGCCGCCTACATGCGCGAACTTGCTCGCGTATCTGACCGCGTCGCGATTCAACAATACGCGCAGACACATGGCGGTAGGCCGTTGTTGTTGTTGACGATAACTGCGACCGAGAATCACAACCGACTTGGCGACATTAAACGTCGCCATCAGGAATTGGCTCAAGCCAACAGTGGTGAGCAACCCGAATTGGCAGATTTGCCTGTGGTGATGAACATGGGATATGGCGTGCATGGAGATGAACCGAGCGCCACGAACACTTCTCCATTGGTCGCGCACTATCTAGCGGCAGCGGAGGGAGATGAGATTGAACGCATCTTAAAAAACAGTGTGATTCTTTTAGATCCGTCGCTTAATCCAGATGGCTTTGACCGATTTGCACGCTGGGCCAATACCTTTCGCGGTAACGTGCCCAATCCTGATTCTGCGCACATTGAACACCGCCAGGGGTGGCCACCAGGTCGGGTGAATTATTATTGGTTCGATCTGAACCGCGATTGGTTGCCCTTGCAACATCCGGAAAGCCAAGGACGAATGCGTTGGTATCATCAATGGAAACCAAATGTAGTTTTGGATTTTCATGAGATGGGAACCAACTCGACCTTCTTTTTCCAGCCAGGTATTCCCGAACGAAAGAATCCGCTGACGCCGCAAAAGAATGTTGAGTTGACGCGCGCGATGGGACAATTTCACGCCAACGCGCTCGATCAAACCGGCTCACTCTATTTCACTCAGGAGCTTTTTGACGACTTTTACATGGGCAAGGGCTCGACCTATCCCGACTTGCATGGCGCGGTTGGTATCTTATTCGAACAGGGAAGTTCGCGTGGCCACGTCCAGGAAAGCGCGAATGGAATTATTCGCTTTTCAGATACCATCTCCAACCAATTTACGGCATCCTTGTCGAGTTTGCGGGGGGCTGCGGAACTGAGAAAGCGACTGCTGCAATACAAGCATGATTTCTATCAGGATTCGCTCGAGCAGGCAGAGAAGGCAAAATTCCAAGCCTACGCATTCGCCCTGCCCCACAACCAATCTCGCTTGCAGCAATTCGCAGATATTTTGATCCGACATGACATTGATTGCTTTTGGGTAACTGAAGATTCCATCGTTGACGACCAAGTTGTCAAATCGGACAGTTTGATTGTGCCCACAAAGCAAAGCGAGTATCAATTTCTACGCTCATTGATTGAGCGTCGAGAGAAGTTCCGTGAATCCATTTTTTACGACGTGTCTGCCTGGACTTTGCCACTGGCTTTCAACTTGCAACAACGCGGATTGAAGTCGATTAGCGAATTACGTCCGGCATTGCGTTCCGCTAAGTTGGGCGAAAAACATGCCGGCAAAACGTTGGAGCAAGCGGAGGCAGAACCCGTTGCCTGGTTTGTCGACTGGCGAGATGATGCGTCGGTAAAAGTGCTGCAGCAGTTGTTGAAACGGGACGTTCACGTACGAGTTGCCATGCGTCCGCTGAGCGCAAAAACAACGGCTGGCAATAAAGCATTCCCTGTGGGGACGTTGTCGGTGCCCATGCGTCTAAAACAGAACCAGGCAAAAAGTCGTGCGATCAACCAAATTCTTCAACGGGCAACTCGAAACGGGGTTCGCGTCGACGCGGTTCAATCGGGACTAGCTTCTGCGGGCGTCGATTTGGGAAGTAATAATTTCCCCCGTGTTGAGAAACCGGCGGTGGCAATGTTGATTGGTTCTGGAGTTAGTGCCTACCAAGCCGGCGCGGCATGGCATCAATTGGATCACCGGATTGGGATGCCGGTTTCTCTGCTTGCGGCAGAACGCGCGGGCAGCACCGATTTTTCGAAATACTCCACCGTTGTTTTGGTGAGCGGAAGTTATGAATTAGGCCGCAACGGACTGGAAAAGTTGAGGCGTTTCGTGCGCGAAGGGGGTACCTTGATTGCGATTAGCGGCGGCACTGCCTATGCCCAACAGGAAGTCCTGCAATTGCCACCGTCCCAAGTCGGTGCGGTTGACGAAGTCGTGGAGCCAGAGAATGCTGAAGGAGAGACTCCCAAGTTTAGTGAAGCACGACGAAAGGCAGCGTTAGACTTGGTGAGCGGAGCCATTTTTGCCACCGAGATTGATACCACTCATCCGCTCATGTTTGGCTTCGAAAACAAACGGCTGCCCGTTTTTCGCGGCTCTACGAGTCTGTTAGATGCTGCTACGCCTGAGGTCTCTAACCCGGCACGCTATCCGGAGAAACCTTTGCTGGCAGGTTACGCCTCGCAAAAGAACGAGGACAAGATTGCGGGAAGTTCGGCCGTGACGGTGCATGCCATGGGAGGCGGG
>JAAEPL010000238.1 GCA_024232675.1 Planctomycetaceae bacterium | reverse complement strand
GAGAACTCCCGCACCAATCGCCATGGCAATCAACAACAACGTCAATACGCCTGCCCCGACCAATCCGCGTATTCCAGTGGAAAAACGCGGTGATGTTTTGGTTTTTGAGCCCATCGCTCTGCTCGGGTTAAGGAAAAAGGGTAAGTTCGGTTACAATGGAGTTCCGCAAGCGAACGGGAGTTCCGCCAACTCAGAAGTACAAGTTACATGAACGCATCTGCTAAGACAAACGTCACGGTCACCGAGAGTCAATCGGTGCATCGCCAACTCGATTTAGCGGATCCTGATGATCGGCCGAATTCCGTTGTAGTCATTTTTGATGGCGAGTGCCGGTTTTGTCAAAAACAAGTACGTAGATTGAAAGCGTTTGACAGCGGAAACCGCTTGTCATTTATCTCCTTACACGATCCACGTGTGCACGAACGTTACCCCGAATTAACGCACGACCAATTGATGGATCAAATGTATGCGATCACTGCGGATGGTAGTCGTTACGGTGGGGCAGGTGCAGTCCGCTACCTCTCGCGACACCTGCCCAGGCTTTGGTGGCTTGCCCCCGTCATGCACATTCCATTTTCTTTGCCACTTTGGCAATGGCTTTACAATCGCGTCGCCATTCGGCGATACAAACTGAGCGATAAGATGGGTGACGCATGCGATGATGCATGCAGCATTCACCTGAACAAGTAACACGCTGGCCGTGCAGATTAAAGTCGCTTAGTCCACAAAATCGCTTTGCTGAAAAACAGCGAACGTCGACTTCCTCGCCCCTCGCTCAGGATACACCTGCTTGAGGTTTTCTGGCAACGGCTGATACCTCAGAAACTCATCCACCCAGCGTTGCTCAAGCACCACGTAATCCGCTGAAAAGGGTAATTCACCTTCAAAGAGCAGAGGGCGGTATTCCCACGCGACCTGATCCTGCATACTCAACTCCATCGAATTCTCTAATTCAGGGCCGATTGAAAACAGCACTTTCAGTCGCTTTAACCAAGGCAAGATAGAGGTAGCATTCTGAGGCATGTCCTTACGCGAAGCGACCTCTGCTCGATGAGCATACCACTTGAACGTTTGCTGATTTAAGGGAGTTATAAAGGTGGCATCCGGTGGCGTGTTAGCACGGATCCACAAACAAGTCCTGATCCAATTTTTCTCCGCCTCCATTTCCCTCTGCTGCTGAGCCGGATCCTGCGGCAGCATGACTGTTTGCCGGGCACTTCCCGAACGCACGTCCCATTGCCCTTGGTAAAGATTCCAAGCCATTCCGCCTAGACACCCCACGGTTGCCAGCACCACTGCGAATCGCCCCGCACCCATCTCTTTGGGTAACGCGGAAAAGAATATGCCCGCATTGATGACGCAGCCCAATGGAATCAACACATCTGCTAGACGAAACCAGTAAAGCGTCAATAACAAGGCACTCAGATCACTGGCGGGACCGTTACTAAAGCTTGCCAACAACGACAAAACCAGCCCTCCCAAGGCGATCAACAGCGAACCGAGTACCACCAAATTGAACCTCGCTAAATGGTGGTTGCGAGATTGCCAATTGGAGCGAGCCAGAAATAACCAAATCACGACCAGCGGAAGAAATAAAAACCAACGATGAAATTCGGTCGCCAATTGATGGTGGGCCAGACGCCAAAGCGACTGAGCTTTGGCGGCCTGAACAATTACCTCGCGAGAGGCATCAGCATTTTGCATAATCGCCGGCCAAAATCCCACGGCGAAAAACAGCAGACTCAGGCAGGCTGCCGGGAACCACCTTAAAAAAGGTCTCGAAGAGGCAGGCACGCACTCCTCTGCATCCGGCGGGGCCGGTAGCCAGCGAGCAACCCACCATGCAAACACCATCGCCGAGGTTAGCCAAATCCCCACCACGATATGGAAAGCGCATGCCAAACCCAACAATATCCAAGTCAATGGAAACCGTCCGCGGAACCAAAAAGCGATCGCCGCGAAGCCAAAACCATAGGCGTAGCACTTCCCCTCCACACCACCCACAAACCACTCACCTGCCAAGTTAAGTGACTCATTCAGCATTACCGTCAAGCCGCCCACCAAAATCGCGATGCCCATTCCATTCCAAAAAACGCGACTTAAAACTACGATTCCCCAAGCGATTACCAACCAAGACGCCAGACGACCGACCCAGGTACCTAACTCATAACCCAAAAGAGGGAACAGCCAACCGTGGGTTATGTAAAACGCCCAATGGGTCTCGTGGGAATTGGTAAAAATATCCGTGGGACAATAGCTGCGGTCCCAAAAATGACGGGCTTTCACGAGGTAATGCGCTTCATTGACATCCGGCGCCGCGACCCAAACCAAGCCACCCATCACCAATGCCAGCAGCCCTGTTTCCAGGGCAACGGAGGAGCGTCGCTGGGAATTATTCTCGGTCATCAATTTGGCTCTAACCTGTTACTACTGCAAGCATTACTTTCCGGTTGACTCGAAATGCTGGCATCCAGTACCGTCCTTGCCAGCACCCAAATGCCTCTCTCCGCCAGTTGCAAAATTCCCCCTAGGCAGCGTCTTTGACCCGCTCATGCTCGACAACCTGTTGCCTTGCAAACGTGCTAACGTTCACACTCTTGGCGTTAGTCTGCGAGATTGGGCCAGCGCAAGTGTATCGCCAAGTCGATCCGCCGGCACCCATCCTATCGCTACCAGTAGACAATGGTAACTCAGCGGCATTCGATCCCTTCCAAGCTCCCACGTCCCAACCCGGGCGTTTACAAATTATGGAAACGCTGAGAATTCCACTCGGTAGCTGGGGCGATCCTAACATGTGGGCACCTCAAGAGCTGAATTCAACCACGATCAAACGATTTCGGCAATCCTTTGTACAACGAGCTGAGCTCGCGACCACGTTTATCGCCCGCAACGAGGAGAATGGAATCGGTCTGCTTTCTGCCTCGACCAACGTCATGCTAACGGCACCGCTGGGTTCCAACGACAGCGTGTTAGCTGTAACGCCACGCTATGCTGCTGACTGGTTGAATGGCCCTGAGTTTATCGATGTGCCCTCCTTTCTTCAGGGAGCCAGCGTAGATATTGGCTGGAGACGCTTCATCAACCAGAAATGGACCTTCTTGGCCGGGATACAGCCGGGATATTACAACGATCGATTTAGCAATACGGAAGCATTTCGTATGGCGGCTCTCGCCCAATTGACTTACCAGGTCACCCCGGAAAAACTCTCCGTGACGTTGGGAATCGCTGACTTGGATCAAGCCGATTACGGAATCGTTCCCAATGTGGGAATAACGTGGATACCAAATCCCACCACGCGTTTCGATCTAGTGTTCCCGGAACCGAAAATAAGTCGACGCGTCGGGCACATCCCCTATCTTTTAGAAGACTGGATTTACACAGCAATCTCATTTGGTGGCGGCACTTGGGCTGTCCAGCGGGCCAGCGGTTTTGACGACGTTTTGAATTTGCGAGATTTTCGCATCACCATTGGGTTTGAACGTCTGCTTAATGGGGGCTCAGGTTTCGAGGTCGAAGCGGGCTATGTGTTTACGCGTTACATGGAGTACCAATCCTCTCAGATCCGATACGATTTGCCCGAATCATTCATGTTCGCGGCTGGAATACGGTTCTAGCTAACCTTGGCGATTTAGCGACTTCGAGAGAAAACCTGTTTCCCCGCCGTTGCAGACCATCGGGTGGGTAGGGCAGGGCGTTCCGTTCCTTATCGCCTGTTCTGCTGATCACCGCATTCATCAGCCTTAAGTTCGCTCCATTCAATCTCGGCTAAACCGTGACAGCGCCGGTACTGATTGATTTTGGAAAAGGGGCGACTTCCCAAGAACCCACGATAGGCGGACAACGGGGAAGGGTGGGGCGACTCGATTATTAGGTGCCGCTGACCGTCGATGAGGCTGCTTTTTTTTCGTGCCGGTGCGCCCCACAAAACAAACGCCACATTTTCGCATTCCTGATTGACGAGCCGAATGGTCGCATCTGTGAATTTTTCCCAGCCTTGTTTGCGATGAGAATTCGCTTCCGCCGCACGTACCGTTAACACAGTATTGAGCAACAAGCCACCACGCCGGGCCCACGCCGACAAATTGCCTGACGCCGGAATCTCTTCCCCTAGATCCGCGTTCAATTCTCGAAAAATGTTTGCCAATGAGGGGGGAGTTCTAATGCCTTTCGGCACCGAAAAGCTTAGACCATGCGCCTGCCCCGCCCCGTGGTAGGGATCTTGCCCGAGAATTACGAACTTAACCTGCTCCAAGGGAGTTAGGCGATAGGCTTGAAAAACGTGCTGCGGAGGTGGGTAAACGTCGAATCGAGCTCTCTCTTCCTCAACAAACGATCGCAAATCATTCCACCAAGGTTCACGAAAAAGCGGCGAGAGACCTCGGTACCAACCGCTATCTACCTCAAGCCAATCGGCTGGCTTTTCCATACTTTTCGCTTTCTCGGATGTCTCATTCACAACTGCAGTCCGGTACCGCCACCGATCATTGCCCCATTATCTTACTCGTTTGGCTGAGCCCAATGGGACTATCGCAGGATCATTTTTGTGGCAAAATGACGACTCGCCACACGCACAAATTTGTCAGGCAAGCGCGATGGAATTTGCCCAGTACCACGACCGACTTCAACGCACCGCTGCAGAAAAGAACTCTGAATTTGCGGACAATGGCCAATTGCTGCATTTGATAAACGGCGGTCAATTGACACCGAATTCTATTGATCTACTTTGTGATCTAGCCGATAGAATTCGACTTTTATCACGAGAAAAAGCTACGGCCGCTGCCCTGCAAACGCTGCTTAGCCACCGGCGTGCCATGTTGTATTTCACACAACCTTCCACGCGGACCTTTCTATCTTTTATGGCCGCCTGCCAAATCCTCGGACTGACTTGCAACGAAGTCCGAGACCCCAAAACCTCATCGGAGGTGAAGCGGGAGTCTAGGATGGATGCCATTCGCATGTTCAGTAGCTATTTTGATGTGATCATCATGCGCAGCCCGCTTTCAAGTTTCGCCGAAGCTTGCTCTTACCTGATGAATGATTTGCGGCGAGAAGAACGTCGCTGGGTACCCATTATCAACGCGGGTTCCGGTTCTGACGAGCATCCGACTCAGGCCTTACTTGATATTTATACGCTGAAACGGTCTTTCCGATTCCAAGATCGCGAAGGGAGTGGACAACGATTTGCTGACCTAAAGACTCGGCACCCTGATTTGACGAAAGGATTTGCTCACAAGACTTACACCTTTTGCGGTGATATCGGGCGAGGGCGAACCGTCCGTTCTTTGGCCACAGCGTTATCGCAGTACGAAAACACCACGATGCATTTTGTCGCACCCGACGTCGCTGCCCTCCGTTTAGATTCTCAACTTCGTGATCAACTCGCAAAGCGAAACGTTTCCGTTTTTGAACACGAAACTCTGGATTCCGATTTCCAGGGCCGGTCCGTACTTTCTCAAACGGATTGTCTTTACATGACCCGCATTCAACGCGAGCACAATTCGGCCGACGATGAGAATCGCCTTGAAGAGATGGACCTATCTCCCTTTCAGCTAACACCCGAACGGGCAAGTAAGTTGAAAGAGTACACACCGATCCTGCACCCGTTTCCACGTGATAGTCAGGTGCAGGAAATACCGGAAGCCATCGATCTTGATCCGCGAGCCATGTATTTTCGGCAAGCAAGAAATGGCATGTGGGCACGCGCTGCCCTGTTAGCACATATCTTTGGTGTGGCGGAAGAACTGGAGGAAATCGAGACGCACTCTCATGGCCGAAAGACCATTTAAGACCCGTCGGGGTACCCTTCTGGCTCCATGTCAGAGATGCTGACAGGCACTTGGTTTCTGGGAAGGGCCCCCTAACCAACAGGGTTTAATGCAACGCCATATTGCCGAAGCCCATCTCCATGCCGTCCACTACCGGCACCGCGGCCGCAGTTGATTTTCGACGGCGGCGTTTGACTTTGGCGTTGGCCCACTCTTTGGTGAGTTCTTCAAAAACATCGGGGGATTCATACCGAGCAATGCACTTGCCATCGGGAATTGGCCCAACCAAACCACGCAGGACGGGAAGACCTCTCAAGGAGAGGTCGGTACTACAGTCGTCGATGCCGATTTGTGTGTAGGAAGCAAGAATTTCTTCGGTGCCTGTGAATTCACGAGTACGGACAGATCCATCGGAATCACGGGTAACGAGACGGACAATTTGCTGGGACATATACCAACCTTCTTAACGCGGGTACGCATTTGGGAACTGACTTTGAAACTCCAGTGCCCAAAAATCCGCGGGGGCTATGCCAATCCATCGCTTACTGGATACCTGTCTTATCGGCCAACCCTGTTACCAGAAACAAACATTTTACCTAGGTGCGAATCTTGGTGTTTTTCGGCTTGACCGACATAACCCTGATATTAAGCAAGCCACCCTTAGACATGGGTTTCCAGATCGTTGGCTTGTGAATCAAACCTTCACAACCGGAAAGAGAACCGGTTTCGAAGGCGCTGCGTCGGTACATAAAGCAGGTACTTGCAGGTTCATCAAATAGATTCCGTCGGCAACCTGCTCAGGAACCCATACCATTTCCGTAATGGTTTTATCCTGTCGACTTTCTGCATTCAGTTCGTGGGAGCCCTCCGGCACAAACCAAAAAAGATGATGGTTGGTCAGCAATCCATCATCATACATGCGATCCACCGAAGGAAGGTCGAGTAACAAATGCCGGTACTCCTGTTCGACCACCCACTGCATCGCTTCGACAGTAAGGAATGCCGGTGGGTTGGCTTCGCCGTAGGCCACGGATTTTTTTTCCAGGGGGCTAATCGTTCTGATGACCAAGGCATCGGTCTTCGCTAACCCGGCGTCTTGCATCGCTGTTTGTAGTTGGTCACGAGTGATCACCCAATCCTCAGGATCCAGAGGAGGGCGATAGGAATCTCGTTTCGTTTCGACGCGTTGCCACATTTCTGGTTTTAGGGTGAGTAACGCCGTCGTCAAAAACGCGTCCCCGGCGTGATGCCCCACATAGACATCTTCATTGACGATATGTCCGATCGATTCGGTGTGCGTTCCGTTGCAGTGCGGAATGATCGTTAAAGTATCAACATTGCAACTGCCTCCCCGTCGCGTATCACCGATAAACCCGCCTAACTCGAGCGGATCCTGCTTTGCTTTCGGTGCGCCAAAATGATTCGGTTGCGGGCCTCCAAAATCCAGTGGAATCGCAATCGGGATGCCTTCCGCTGAATCGCTTTCATAAGCTTCACCGTTAAATTGAAACTGTATCTTCATAGCAGCGTCTGGTTATGTGATATCGAAGTATTAACTGAACGACCATTCTCAAGTGCCTGTCACCGAATGTCGACTCCACAAGTACGTTTTTATCGAGTTCCTTGGCCACCTCCAACAGGAGATAGAACCAAGCCCCCTGCAAAACCAACGGCCGAACGCAATCGCACGAAAGGGAAAGCCGATTCGACCGAAAAAAATCGTCGAATCAAATTCAGCCAGTAACTGGAGCATAGCTCAGATGATTTGGGGATGCCAACAATAACGGGTTGTGGGCCCAACCGAAAGCGAGGCATTTGCAGTCGAGACCGGCCCGAATCCTCACTTAAGCCTGTCCTAAAAACGATCCATCGGTAAGGCTTGTCGGCCATCCATACGGAAGATACTCAAACCGACGGAGATTGCGTAACCGCGGGCCCCCGCGGCGAGAGAATGAGGCTGATGCCAAACAGCATCATGCAGAAGAACCATCTGGTAATGTTGAGTGACTCACATTTCCTGGCAGAAGTGTCGAGCTTTGACCTGCACCTTCTCATTGATCTAAGCGGGCAAAACGCGGGACTGGTTAACCAGCGTTCTTGTAAGTGACTTCAATTTATTTCCTGCCCGTTCTCGTCCCACTTCATCTGCTTGATCCGCTTTCCATCGCTCCAAATTGCCTCACTCGATTTACGGCCGTTTAGATACCACCGGGTCCACTTGCCATCTTGTTTGCCGTCCTTCCAAACTTCCTCTCTCTTTTTCTGTGGGCTTTTGTCACTACTGGACATCGCCTCATACCACCAGATCGATACACCCTCTTGCTTGCCATTATTATAATTAGTCTCAAACATCTTCTGTCCGTCCTCGTACCATCTAGTCACGCTGCCATCTAGTCCGCCGGCTTTGAATGTTGACTCATACGATTTCTGCCCGTTCTCGTACCACGCAATCCGCTTGCCGTCTACCATACCGTTCTGGTTGTAATTGACTTGCAATTTTTCCTGTCCATTTTCATGCCACTCCACCCACTTGCCCACAGGTTTGCCGTCTTTAAAAGTTGCCTCCACCGCTTTCTGTCCGTTCTTGTGAGTTCCAATCGCACGACCGGTGAAGCCAACTTCGGAGTTAATTTCATAAGTAACGCCATCTCGCTCAACCAATTTATCGGCATCGATAGGATCGCCATCACAATCGACGATCAGCAACGCAAGCGTACAAAACAGAGCAGTAACATTACGGTCCATTAAAATCTCCTTAATTATTGTCTGGTCGACTGGGTTCGATTGACCGGAAGGTGGCAACGACGGGTCGGTGATCGGAAAGTTGCGTGGGGACAACTTCGTGTTCGACCAGTTTGAAAAACTTTGTGCGGTAAAGAATCCAATCGATTGCTCGGACGGGCGCCCAAGCCGGAAAGGTAAGCTGATCTGCATTCAGTATTTGCAGTGGCGCTGATTGCAAGCCGATCGATGCGTTTAACAAGTCAAACGCATTGTATCCGTCAGCGGTCTCCCTTGATTGAGGTGAATTCCGCGGTGTGGTATTTAAGTCACCAAGTAAAATTAAGGGACCATCCAACTGAGCGAGCTCTTCTTGCAGATACCGTACGGATTCCACACGACAGGCTTCGCTACGGTGCTCCAGATGCAACCCCGCAATGCTTACGGATCGCGATTTGCCAATAGCGACGGTACACAACACCCCCCTTTTCCTACCGACCAACCAATCCTCCCACTCTCGATAAGGCGGCAAATCTAAAGCTCTGGCCTGCGTGATGGGGTAGCGACTGAGCACCACGTTACCAAACTGGAAACGCCCAAACAAAAACCCAAAATCGAGATTGGCTTGACGAGCGAAAAAAGGAAATCCCGCCGCCTCAGCAATCCCCGCCGCCTGGTTAAAATGACCGCTCCAGGTTGCAGCAAAATCCACTTCATTCAAGACCACCACGTCGGCCTCAAGCTTGCGAATCAGTTGTGCGATTTCCATGACTCGCTTGGCTTTTTGCTCCGCGTCTCCGACCCAGTTTGAATCGGCCACCCCACGCCCATGAGCAATATTCCAAGCTACTACCTTCAGCGTGCCGTCGAAATCGCGGGGGCTCGATTGCTCGGAAACCTCCACGATGCGAATACGGGAAGGTCCACTACTGACCCGGTAAAAGACATAAGGCCCCAGTATTAACGCGAGAATCAGTCCCCAAAATATGGAAATGCGCATGCTTCGCCGTGGGCTCGATGTAGGAGAAACACCCAAGATCTCATCCGTATTCTCGGTAACGTGTTTCATGCAAAGCTGTCCTTGTAAGATTCGCGGCCTGTCTTCTTTGCATCAGACTACAGTGCGAATTCGCAAAAAGGAAATCGAAACTAGCTCAAACACCCCAACCAGGTCCCAAATCAGCTTTTTCCCTGATAAACCGTGTATCCAAGGGCGTTTGTTTTTTTTCCGAGCTCCAAATTAATTTTTGAAAGCGTGAAATTCCACACGGCGAAACCACCGAGGAGAAAAATCTGAAACCGTCGCCCGGCCGATTACAGAACCGGTGACGTGACGTCAGGGAAAATTCATCTTTAAGCGACGGTGATTTCACGACGGATACGACGCAACTCGTCGACCTGGCACTGCAGAAATGGGACCGCTGTCCCGCTCGGTGGCATGTTCGTGACAAGCATACGGGAGACTTGCTCAAGTAGTTCTTCGATCCCATCCCCGCGCAATGCGCTAATGCGCACTCCCTTTAAATCGGTTGGCAGCCCTACAAGATCGCATTTATTGACGGCCACGAGGTGTTGAAGCTTGGGGACCTTCAGTAGACCAGGCAGCGGTGCGCTTCCATCGATGACTTCAATCAACAAATCAGCTTGATGAATGGCTTGTTCGGCCAAAGCCATACCTTCTTTTTCAATTTGATCATCAGAGGCACGCAACCCTGCCGTATCGATCAATTCCACCGGCCACCCATCGATGGCAGTTTCCACTGTTACCAGATCCCGCGTGGTTCCCGGTTGAGCAAATACAATGGAACGGCTGTACCCCACGATGCGATTAATCAAGCTACTTTTCCCGGCATTGGCCGCCCCCGCGATGGCAATCTTCCAAGGTCGAGTTAGATGCAAACCCAATTCAGCCCATTGCAGCAATCCATCGATGCGTTCCCTGGCCATTGTTAGTTTTTCATCTGCCAAATCTCTTTCCAGTTCCGCCCATGCCCGTTCGAGAGCGCCCTCCACTTGCCAATTCAAAACCGCTGCGGATTTTCTTGTGGATGCATTTGCTAACTCGTGACGTGCTGCGGCGGAAGATTTCGTCAACTGTTCGGAAGGTGGCATGTCACGAAAGACGAAACCTTTTTCTTGCAAGTCCGAGAGAATTTTTTGCTTGGCAAAAACGCCACCGTGGCAGTGCAACTCCCACTCGTTTTCGGCATGAATACAAACAATCACATCTTCCGCACCCCAACGACCGTAGACAGGTTTTTGTCGGGGAAGTTCAGCCAACGCCTTGCCATTAAATGGAACAAACATGCCTTGCAGAGTCTCTACTGCAGCGTCACCTATGATTCCTAAAACACAAATTGCGCCACGCCCTTGTCCCGTTAATTCACAAACCGTGGGTGTCTCGCAAGCCTCGAACCACTGCTCAAAATGGCTCATGATCGGGTCCCCCCTGCAGGTCCGCGGCAGCTAAAAAGATTCCCCTTAGCACCAAATCATCGACCAATATCCAGTCTTCTGGCAATACATCTCTCCAAGGGCCCAATCCACCTCCGGTACCCACCACTTGGGCAACACCCGATGACAAATCCTGCATTTCCTTGACGACCTCACGAATTGCACCGAGTCCGTTGTACCACGCACCACTTAGCATCGCCTCTCGAGTCGAACGCCCCAGCACGGACTTGGGGCGGACCAATTTTTCAGTCGATAGATCGGGCAACGCTTCCGTCATTAAATTCAGCGCTGTCAGGTTGGTGGCTGGTCCCGTCATGATAACACCCCCACGAAACACGCCGTCGTGACCCACCAAATCAATGGTTAAGGCTGTCCCGCAATCGACCACAATGACATCTTGCTGCCGTCCAAAAATACGGTGTGCGGCAAACGCCGCCAACACGCGATCCATACCGACCCGTTCCGGTTGGTCAACATCCAAAGCTAAGGGGACATCCTGACGATGCAGGATGCGCCAACGTGTCAAATCGCCGGCGACCTGCAAACGAGCCTGCAACTCCGACGCATTATCTTCATTGACAGAAGAGACAAACCACTCCGTGGGTTGCCCAACCAAGGGATTTGACTGACTGAGATCCTCAAGGCTTAAATTTTGACTCTTGGGCCATTCGCTTTCACCACGCTGATGGATTCTCGAAACATCACCGACAAGGTACTTGATCGAGCTGTTTCCAATATCTGCGGCTGCGATACGCATCATGACGACTCATCAAGCTGCGAAACCACTCGCTGCAACAACTGAGGCAACCCCTCTCCTGTGACTGCCGATATCAGGAGAACTTCGGAATCCGTTTTTTCCTGTAACTGGTCACGGATCTCCTTTGCCCCGGGGAGTTCGCTTTTGGTTACCGCCAAAATTTCGGGGCGATTTTCCAATTGATGTTGGTATTCCGTGAGCTCCCGACGAATGGACAAATAGTTTTCCACCGGGTTTGATTCATCCATTGGCATCGGTTCCACAAGGTGAACAAGGATTCCGGCGCGTTCAATGTGCTTGAGAAAATCATGCCCCAACCCGACGCCCTTATGAGCTCCATCAATCAGCCCCGGGATATCTGCCATCACGAACGAGCGATTTACATTTACGGTGACCATGCCCAAATTGGGATAGCGGGTGGTAAAAGGATAGTCGGCAATCTGGGGTCGCGCGCGAGACAAACGACTTAACAATGTGCTTTTTCCGGCATTGGGTAAACCGACTAGCCCCACATCCGCGATCACTTTCAATTCCAAGATAACGCGACGATTTTCACCCTCTTGTCCCGAGGTCCAACGCCGCGGAGCTTGATTGGTGGATGATTTGAAGTTGGTGTTCCCTTTGCCACCTCGGCCGCCTTGGGCCACGATGAATTCTTGCCCTTCGTCCGTCAAATCTTTGATAACAAAGCCTTCCTTCACGTCGCGGACCATCGTACCGGCAGGCACTTCGATGACACGGTCCGGACCGTTGCGACCCCGCTGATTTTTTCCACCACCATTCATCCCCGCCTTGGCACGCCACTGCTTTCGATGCGCTAATGCCATCAGCGAATCGACACCGCGTCGGGCGACAACAATCACGCTACCGCCATTGCCACCGTCACCGCCATCAGGTCCGCCGTTAGGTACATAGCGCTCGCGGCGAAAGCTCATGCAACCATCGCCACCTTTTCCGGCGATGACCTCGATTTCAACACGATCCAAAAACACAGGCAACTCCAAAATAGTGGGGGAATGACGCTTAGGCGTCAGAGGAATTGTAGCTGCAATCAATCAGCAAGCAACGATAACCAAATGGCAGACCCGAAAACGGAACTGGATGTGCCACTCAGCCGGGTGCGCCAATCCGAATACCAGATTAAAAGCCGGCTGAGCAGACACCGAAAAATCAAGATTGATCTGTGTTGGTTTGGGAGGATACCCCCCGAGAATGTCGTAAAAAAACACCCGGCTCGTTAAGGGCCGGGTGTTGGTCTGATCCGTGGTAAATCTTCGATGGACTAAAAATCTTGAGGTGCGAATCCGCCCCCGCCCATGCTTTCTTGTCCGATGGTGGCCAGCACCTTAAGGATCGCGTCGCTCATACCGAAACGCAGGTGAAAACCGTTTTCCACGACTTCGTTGGTGATGCTCAGCGAGTCATCTGCGCCTTCTGGCAAGATATCAGCAACCCCATCCAACTCGGGCATCCCTTGTACCTCAGAGGCAAACTTCAGGATTGGGATCAATCGCAAGCCCAGATTTGCCACCACGTTCTTTGGTGAATCGGATTTGGCGTTGATGCACTTATCCAAAAGGGCTCGAGGATCTGAATCCAAAGCGATGTATACCACATCATCGCCGACGCCAAGCAAGATCTCGATCTTGTCACCGAAGACTTTGGTTGCCTCTTCTTCCGAATTAGGTACGGGCACGGTGATCTTGTGATATCGGACACCGTCTTTAGTATCGACGTCGAATTCAAATTTCACAGGCGCCTTCTCTTGCTCTACCCATTTAGCAATTTGCTTAACAGCTTCTTCCAACTTGGCACCTTCGGCGATACCAGCGGCCGCAACAAACGAGAGACTTCCATCCTCCAAGACGAGCGAACCAGCTGCATTAGATTGTCCGGAAGCTACAGCACCTCGAGCGACGTCAAACAAATCAGTGACAACTTTCTGAGCATCCTCGGCAGACATTGGTGCATCTTCGGGCATACTGTCTTTGATTTCCTCCATCACCGTGGTCTCAAACGTTTTCAACAGTTGTTCAACCTGTTCCACATTCGCTTCCGTACTTTTGGCGTTGTAGTGCACGGATGCCGTCGCGTTATCCAAAACAAATCCGGGGAATCGTGAGGCAGGACCTTCGATGGATTGGTTACACTGCTTGGCCAACTCGGAACCGGCCGTCCCCAGTAAATGCACATCGATGTAAAGGCTTTTGGTGTCTGCGTTGATCGCCGCACCAATCATCAACTCTTCCGTGTCATTAATCAGGCTTTCCAGTTGGGCCATGGAAACTTGCAAGTTTTCACGTTGCACATCCGCTTCGGGACCGTCGCCCAAGTTACCCATTTCCGACTCAGCACCCGATTTAATCAATTCGATTGCCTGATTTTTCAGGGATTCAGGAATATTCTGTCCCATGACACTGGCGGCAATACCGTATTCCTTTGGCAAGTCACCCAACAGATTGGCGGGGTCTTCTGGTAACTTCTTTAGCATATCGGCATCTTGCACCATGAATGCGTAATCGCCGGAGACGCGAGTGGTCAGTTCTGTGCCATCGTTCATGGTAAGGATGATGTCATCCCCGTCCTCATCGATGTCCACGAAAGGTGCCAACGTATCAAGCACGTCCTCAATGTCTTTCACGGGAATGAAAGCCATCACACCCGGTTGTTCGGGGTTGTCCTCGCTGAAGAAAATCAACGCGCCGATGGGCTTTTTAGTATCAATGCCGCGGATGTACTCCGAGGCACCCATGCGAACTAAGCCAGACATTTGGCCGAACCCAGCCACCTCCATGAGATGCTCGACGTCATTCAAGTGCTCGTCGACATTGGCAATCGAAACGACGATGCCGGGCTTCAAGTCCATATCGGCTTGGGCGAACAACTGCGTTGGTTGACTGGCCACCAAGAGGGTCAGCAACACAAATTGCAGGGATAACAAAAATCTTTTCACGGTATTGCTCCAGAATTTGAACCAGATCAAGTCAGACACATGCGACCGACTTGTGTATTTCTTGTATTGGGTAAGCCCGGTTGGCTTCGGTTCCGACACCGGGCACATAGATTCTTGCGTGTTTTGCTTCCGTTGCAATCGCCATTGGCTAGTTTGCCAGATGAAAATTCAACGAAACATTACCATCACAAGCTCCGACATAGGGACTCTCTTCATTTACCCTGATTTATCAGGGCAGTTTTGATAATCCAGAATTAATTTGCGAAAACCCAAATGTAGGTTGGGAATCCTTGAGAAAGCAGGGGCGTGAATCGCTCAACGACCACGCAGATAAAACCCTTCAAGGTCTTTTTGTTTTCAAATCACCGCCGCACGCCCATGGTTGGGGCTTTTAGTCGGTTAACGCTCTCGATAGACGATTCGACCCTTGGTCAAATCATAGGGAGAAAGCTCCACGCGAACTTTGTCGCCAGGAACGATACGGATAAAGTGCTTTCGCATACGACCAGCGACATGAGCCAACACTTCGTTTCCTGTCTCAAGCTCGACTTTGAACCGGGTATTGGCCAGTGCTTGCACCACAGTTCCTTCTACTTCAAATGCTTCATCTTTGGGCATACGGTCTCCTGTATTCATGAAATTGGGCAATTTCGACGTTTGCTGCCCGTGTGCGGTATTCTACACCCTTTTGCCGTCAGGGGTCCATAGTATGTCAACCGTTACCCGCTCAATTTCCTTGATCGGCGAAGCGGGACAGCTCTGCCCCCTTCTGAGCCCATTTCCCCGCCCGCCGACAACTTCGTTGTAGCCGACGTGGACATTTGAAAAACCGGGCTTTTGAGCCACATCCAAGTCGGTTTTCAAGCTGGTTTGCAAGCCGCATCCAGGCGATAGCCGAGAACGGCGAAAGCTGCTGCTCGCTGCCCCCCGCCCGAGCCTTTTTTGCAGCGGCCCGAGATGCCATCAGGACGGGCAAAAGTCGTCAATTGAGACAGCCAAACACACCGAATTCCTGTCACGCCTCCGACCCCCGCTGAAATTTTGGCCGCGGCTCCGCGATTTTTGCTTCTGATTACATCATTCTCGTAGTCTTTTTTGATTCCTTCTGTTAAACTCAGCCGATAACTTCATTAGACAACTTGGCTGCTTAAGGCAGCATGGAACCGTAGAAAGATAGAGGCATACAGCCGGTGGGAACCAAAAAGACAGGCAAAGGTCGTCGTAAAGTCGGACGTAAGAAACGTCGTATGCGTGCCAAGATCCGCCATCGCAAGAAATAACGATGCGATAAATTGAAAACATCTCTCGAGTCCCCGGGGTCTCGAGTTTTTTTGTGCGCTGACCTCAACCCAAAACTAGGCGACGGCTCGGCTCTTATCCGCCGCCAGACCATTTCCCAATGGCAGTTGGCTGGCCTCGCACAATAGTTCATCGGCTAACTCGCGTGTTTCTAGCGAAAATTGCTTTGCGATCGCCGGCTCGTTGACCAACCGGTTAACGCACCGGGAAATTTCATTGCGAGCTCCACGCTCGACCAAAAAACCATTGCGTCCATGCTGAATAAACCGGCGGTGCAATGGATCGATGATCCCCACTCTGGGAATTCCGTGGGCAGAGGCAAATGCCAGGCCCACGCAAGCTTGATCCCACGTCGCAGGCTGAACATACACATCCAGTGAAGCCACTATCTGTTCTGCATTTTCCGGCAAACCGAGGAAACGGACGTTGTCACCGACATCCAACTGACGGGTAAATCGGCGCAATCGCCATTGCTGTGCGCCATCGCCCAAGACCAGCCAGTAAACATCATCGCGAATGCAACGCATGAGATCGCCGGCCCAAACAAAATCCTTGACTCGATTGTGTTGCACAAGATCAGTTGCCGTACCAACGATTTTCGCATTGGCTGGAATATTTAATTGTCGCTTTATCTCGGCGGCTGAGGAGGGCCATAAATGATCAGGGCGGGTCCAATCAAGGGTCCCCAGATTCCACGCTGGAAAGCGTTGCCGAAGCGACTCTAAATCCGCGGAGTGACGCACCAAGTGTTCGTCGAAGCGCGACAGCGTTACCCGTTGACTCCAATTCAAAAATTGATTGAGCAACTGTTCGGTGCTGGTGTGAATGGCAGTCAACGTCGCCGCTTGTCCAGCACTTACCCAGGGCCCGGCACCGATCGAACGCGGCCCCTGGCAAATGACTTGGTCGCATGAAAAATCCCGCAAACAGCGGCGGATCAATCGCAACGAATCCATACCGAATCGCCCCTGCCTTTTTGCCGGGATATGAATGGCATCTCGCTCGCGCTGCTCACTGCAACTGGAATGAATTAATTGAACCGCATGACCGCGTGCGCGTAACGCAGCGACAAAACGTCGGCACTCACCAGTTGAAGCAAGCGAGTTCAATTCATCTGTCAAAAACGCAATGCGGTTCAAGCTAACTCCCTTGGCAAGTAACGTTGCAATGGATCTATATCGAAAACAAAAATGGGGCTGCTCTCGCAGAAAACGCCTAGCCCGCCAACCTAAGTGGTACCCGATTTGACCCAAGATTGACCAGATCAGTTACGGCTGAACCTCACTGGTGCGGTTTGCTACGCCCCTTTTCTTACCGGCTTATCTGTTGCCGCTGCAATAAATCTAAATAATCAGCGACCATGTTCGATACAAGACGGGGCGAAAACTTCTCCCTAGGAGCATTTTGTCGCGTCACTCGTGCCTCGCTCGCCATGGACCCAGCCCATCGATTGATCACCAAATCGATCGTACGGGAATCATCATCAAAAACCATGTTATGTGAGGCTTGCGACGTGCAACTCGGAGAAGCGCTGTTTCGATGACGGATAATGGTCAAGCCTAGCTGCCCGGCAATTTCCGAATACCAACTCGTTGGATCAGCAGGCCCCGGCATGATGTATGCGTCCGCAGCCGCCAGCACCTCTTCCACGTTGTCAAAATTACCCGTTAGCAAAACGGAATGCTGAAGATCGAGGTCACAAATGCGTTGAAAAAGCTCAGGTGCATTGCGACCGCTGCCAATCAACCACAACCTGGCAGACTTGTGCTCTGCGGCAACTCGCCGCCATGCCCGTACCAAAGAAAATACATTGCTCTCATATGTCAGGTCACAACCACTGACAGCCAGCATGGCGTTTTGGGACAGTTGAAAAATAGGGTGCACGCTCGACAAGATCGTACGCGAAGTCGCTTGATCGTTCACGTTCTCAACTGCAGTAACACCATCCGAAACCAACTGGGTCCCGTGCAAAGGTCCGTCAGACGCACAAATTGGATCCATTAATAAACGGTGATCTGGTGTCACAAACGAGACGGATTGTCTTTCGAGGCCTTTCCAATCCCGAGCCGTCAATCGAGATAACCCCGAGGCTTGGTTAAATAAAATCCGGCTCACCACCGGCAGGCCCGCACGGCAAGCAATCAAGGTCGGTGCCAGAATATCCTCGTGATGCTCGAAGACGATGGCCGCATCAAAACGATTCACCTGACCTCCCAACCATCGTTGCAAACTTCGGTGCCAACGATTTCGTCCGTAATACCCGAGGTTGGCAGAAGCCCAATGGGATTTTTGGTTTTGCGGTAAACGCACAACATTACAGTTTCCCAGCGGAAACCGTTCTGGCCATTGCCGAATCATCCGCCACGTTACCACCTCGACGGATTCCACGACTCCTTCCAATTGGCGGGCAAATGCAGCGGCCAACAATTCTGTTTCACCGGAAAGCGGCCAAAATTGCTTGCTAATTAAAAGTAAGCGTTGTGGCTTCATGAGACGAGCAAAGAAAAAATGGTTTTGTCACGACTCACATGGTAATTCGGGAATTGCAAAATATCGATGCAAGGGTGATCGCATCATTGACAAAGGCAGGCCAGGATTGTCAGCAAATCACCCAACCTGCGGACTATCTCATCAAACAATAATGTCGCCTGCTGACATCCCCCATCACCTATTCACTTGCGCGAGCACCCGGGACCTCATCAAGACAACCGATGTAAGGTAAATTCCGATACTCGTCGTCATAGTCGAGGCCGTAACCAATCACGAATTCGTCAGGGATATCAAAAGTTACGAAATCGGGACAATAGGCAACCTCTTGCCGACCAGTCTTACTCAGCAACACAGCCGACCGCAGAGAACTTGGTCCCAACTGCTGAACGCGCTCGACCACGCGAGACAACGTATGCCCAGTGTCGAAAATATCATCGATCAGCAAGACGTCCCGATCACGAATATCCAGCATCATGCTGTCGTTAATTCGCAATTCCCCGCGTTCCGCCCCAGAGCGATAACTGCTGGTCTGCACCACGCCGACACGTAGAGGCAGTTCCAACATCCGGATCAAATCTGCAAGCAAAATGATGCTGCCGGTCATTACGCCAATGATCGTCAACGGCTCTTTTCCGTACTGTTGGGCGATGTCATCAGCCAGTCTTTTCACGCCCTGTTGAATATCACTCTCGGATAACAACACCCGGACCTTGGTTTCATCTTGTAAGGTAACGATCCGCATAGAACTTGGGGGTGCTTGAGGAATAAATGGTGTCAGTTCGCTAATCACATTCGCGAAAACGCCTATCGTACCGGCCCCCCCCGAATTTTCCAGCCACCCAAAACCTGCGAGTGCCAGCACGAAAGTGCTTTCTGCTAGGGCCAGACCAGATATTTTCCCTGACCGTCAAAGTTTACCTAACCCGAACATCCTCGTACGGCCGATGCCAAAACCAGAGGTTGTGTTGCGCAGAATTCGCGCGGTCCTGGAGCTTGCTTTCAGTTTCGCCAGCATCCAACACCTACTGAGTCGCAAACAATTAATGTTTCATGGGCATAGGGAAAACGCCAGCATGATGAACCTTCCGTTTCCAAATGATCGGTTGAAGCCATTCAAATCAAGCTTAAAAGTCACGGGTCCCAAACCCACCCAACCAGGGCCTGACTGGAAGCCGATGTCATTATCTGATTTCATCCAACCGATGCTGGCTGCTGTGGAACAGGGGCAGCCTTGGGTCAACGATTTTGCCACCGACACAATTATGCTGCCTGTCGACTTGCATGAAGTGATTCACGCATACACCCAAATACAAATCAAAAAAGCGGGATAGGCAATCGCCTTGTCCTTTCTGTAAAGAGAACCCACACATTGATTATCGACGCCTCAGTCACCTGCAAAGAGAGCACCATGCGAGTTACTCATTCACGTAAATCGTCTCAACGCTTACCGTCCCCTTGGTTCGACAAAATGTTGATCTTTACGTTGATCATGTCGCTGATGATCGGTTTCTCAATGAGCAGCAGTTCCTTTGCCCAACAAGCGCAATGGATCTGGAATGCCAAACAAATCAATGGCAATGTTCCCTTGGGCCCGGTGCATTTCCGCAAGACCTTCCGTCTTGCCAAGCCAACTGTTGCCGAAGTGGTGATTGCCGCCGATGATGAGTTTCAGGTCTACTTCAACGGCGAGCTAGTAGGTTACGGCAGCGGCTACGACAAGTTGGCCAAGGTCAATTTAACCTCCCATTTGATCGATGGGGATAATTTGCTGGCCATTCGTGTTACCAACACAGAGGGGAACACAGGTGCTTTGGCCGCGATCGCTCGATTCAAGTTGGAAGGGGAAACGGACTGGCGTTGGTTAGCCACGGATGAGTCTTGGGTTTCTAACCAAAAGGTGGATCCAACTTGGAAGAATCGCGAGTACGTGGAAAAACGCTGGAGTAAGTCCCAATTGCTGGGCGCCTTCGGCACCACCTCAAAATGGGACACCGCTCGTTTACAACAACAATACAAGCAACCCCCCATCGTCACCAAAGACTCGGTCAATGCTCTCCCTATCGCGAAAAACATATCCAGTTCGAATCAATCCAGCCTCGGCGATCAGCAAAATTCTCCCACAAACAAAAAACTTACGGCGCAGCGTTTTACGGTACCTGAGAACTTCGAGGTACAACAAATTCTGGATGAGTCCATCGGCTCCATCATTGCCATGGAATTCAATGAGTTTGGGCAGCTCATTCTTTCCCGCGAGGGCGGCCAGCTTCTCAAAGCTGATCTCAGCCAATCAGAGAGCGGCACCATCAATGTCAAAGAATGCTGTACTTCCATGGAAAATGTCCAAGGCATTCTACCTCTCAACGGCGATCTTTATGTCACGGGCGTTGGCCCCCAAGGCTTGGGTCTTTACCATTTGAGCGACGAGGATCGCGATGGCCTGTATGAACCGGTTTCACGACTCGTATCTTTTCAGGGGCAACTTGGTGAACATGGTCCCCACGGTCTAACACTGGGGCCGGATGGGATGATTTATGTCATGGTTGGAAACGCCAGCGGCATTGAGGGAGAAGTTGATGCAGCCAGCCCAGCCAAACAATTTTACGAGGGTAATTTATTGCCTCGCGTGGAAGATCCCGGCGGACATGCAACAGGCATCAAAGCGCCCGGTGGCACGCTTATACGGGTATCCGTGGACGGTACTCGACGTGAAATCGTAGCCAGCGGCATTCGCAATGCCTACGACATGGCGTTCAATAAATACGGCGATCTCTTCTTCCACGACTCCGACATGGAATCGGACATCGGCACACCCTGGTATCGCCCGACACGTGTTTACCATGCAACTGAGGGTGCCGATTATGGATGGCGTAGCGGCACAGCTAAATTCCCGGATTATTTCATTGACACGACTCCTGGTATCGCTGATACCGGCCGCGGCTCACCAACGGGTGCCGTCGTTTACGACCATGTCATGATGCCCGTTCGTTATCACGGTTCGCTGTTCCTCGGTGATTGGTCAGAAGGAAGAATTCTGGCAGTCCACCTGGACGGCAAGCAAGACAGTTACACATCCGAAGTTGAAACCTTCCTTACCTCCGCCCCGCTTACCGTCACTGACGTCACCGTAGGCCCGGATGGTGCTTTATATTTTTCCACCGGTGGTCGCGGGACTCAAGGTGGATTGTATCGAGTGGTTTGGAACGGTCAGGTTCCAGACGCCTATCGGATGCTTTCGAAGACCACCTCTCAGCTTGTCAATCAACCGCAACCACAATCCGCATGGACGCGGCAGGCAATGGCGAAACTGCGAAAAAGCATGGGCCCCCGCTGGGGCACTTCATTGGAAACCATCCTGTTAGATACAAAACAGCAGACTCAATTTCGCATTCGTGCCTTAGAGACAATGAGCCTGTACGGGCCCACTCCTTCCGATAAGCTCTTGACCCAACTGACCGTAGACGACGATGCCATGGTTCGTGAAAAAGCGATTCGCATCATCAGTTGGCGAGCCAACCCACAACTTAATGCAACCGTCGTTCGCGGTCTTAAAGACAGCGACGCAAGAGTCCGTCGAGCGGCTTGTGAAACGT